>NZ_JBFNEH010000043.1:0-31870 GCF_040797425.1 Symbiobacterium sp.
ACATGCGGCCCTGTCACGGCCGAGATCGCGGGTTCGAATCCCGTCGCCTCCGCCATCAATTTCATCAAGCATGTGGGGCTATAGCTCAGCTGGGAGAGCGCTTGAATCGCACTCAAGAGGTCGGGGGTTCGAATCCCCTTAGCTCCACCAAGGTCCGGCCGCCTGAACCACGGCCGGACGGTTTGCGCCGGTAGCTCAGTGGATAGAGTACCTGACTACGAATCAGGTGGTCGTAGGTTCGAATCCTGCCCGGCGCGCCAACACCTGGAGAGGTGTCCGAGTGGTTTAAGGTGCAGCATTGGAAATGCTGTGTACGGGAAACCGTACCGTGGGTTCGAATCCCACCCTCTCCGCCACGGCCGGGCCGGGAACACCCCGGCCCGACCTTTCCGTATCGGGCTGTGGCGCAGCTTGGTAGCGCGCTTCCTTGGGGTGGAAGAGGTCGCAGGTTCAAATCCTGTCAGCCCGACCATCTGCGCGGTGGGCGGTGAGTTGTGGAGCCCGGGGGCGAGGTGTCGCCGTGCCGGAGCGCAGGCGGCTGTGTCACCCATTTGCGGCTCACGGTTCGCAAGCGGGCCCGTCACCGGGCTGTGCACAACCCACCAAAGTCTCACTGTGTGCGATACATGGCTCACAACTCATCCGGGGTGTGGCTCAGCTTGGTAGAGCGCACGGTTCGGGACCGTGAGGTCGCAGGTTCAAATCCTGTCACCCCGACCAAGCCAAAGAGGGATGTGCCTGGCACATCCCTCTTTTGCATTGCGTCCGCCCGGCTCGCGAAGCCCGTACACGGCCCTGGCGCACTGAGGGGAGGCGTTCGGGTAGGGGTTCGATTTCCGGTCTGCGAGAACTGGTAGGGGCTTGGCGTCCGGAGGCTTCTCGCCCGTGCGGGCAGAGGGCGAGTGTGGGCGTAGGGGGAGACCGCACGGGCGGTCTGGGTGTGCCGAACCTGCCGGGCCTTGCGCCTGACCTCTCCTCCGGCGCGCTCACACCTGCTTGACCTGTATCCCGTTGACACTGCCGTTGGTGACGGAAGGAGGTACAGCAGCGTGAAGCTCAGCACTCGCAACCAGCTGAAGGGCACGGTCAAGGCGGTCGAGATTGACGGCGTGATGGCCAAGGTCACCCTGGATGTGACCGGGCAGACTATGACGGCCGTGATCACGGCCGACTCGGCCCGCGACCTGGAGCTCAAGCCCGGCGACAGCGTCGCGGCGCTCATCAAGGCCACCTCGGTGTCGATCATGAAGTAAGTCCAGGGTAGCGGCCCGTGCTCCGCAGTCTCAGAAGATCCGGGGCCGCCGTCGCAGCGTGCGACCGGGGCCGGCGGAGCGGAGGGTTCGGACCACCACCCACATCAGGCCAAGAGGGGATGTGCCGCGCACATCCCCTCTGCACTTGTGTCGTGCCCATGTGTGAGTGGCAGACGTGACCGGACGGCGGTCCTGGAGCGCGCCGTGAGCGTCAGGCCCGTGCGCGCGGCTCCACGTCCCCCGCTCGTCAGGAGTCCGTACTCCCAGCCTGCCTGGCGTCTCCCGGTAGGCGATCCCGGGCGGGGTCAGCGGAGCCGCAGCCGGGAACGCGCCGGGCGCATCACCGCTGTGCCGTGAGCAGCAGGTGGTTCCGGGACGGGTCGGCAACCATCAGGCCGTCTGCACGCTCCTCCGCCGGCACCCCGGCCGCCCGGACCTGCGCAGCCACGCGGGCCAGCTCGTCCCGATGGGGCAGCACGACGGTGTAGTGGCGCAGCCCCAGTGATCCCGGCGGGGGTGGGGGTGCACCGGGCCCTACCCAGGTGTTGAAGCCGATGTGATGGTGGTAGCCTCCGGCGGAGACGAAGCCCATCGTGTCGTCCTCGATCTGCACGCCGAAGCCCAGCACGTCCCGGTAGAAGCGCATGGCCTCGCCGACGTCCGCCACGTGCAGGTGGATGTGGCCCACGCGGGTGGCCGGGTGGATCGGGCCGTCGAAGCGGTCTCCGGGCTGCAGATGGGCGAAGAGCTCGTCCAGGTCCAGGGGGTCCCGGCCCGAGCGCAGCACGCCGTTCTTGTCCCGGGCGACGAAATGGCCGTTCTCCTGCCCGAACCAGCCGTCTTCGGGAGTGTCGACGTAGAGTTCGATGCCGTTCCCCTCGGGATCGGAGAGGTAGGTGGTCTCGGTCATCAGGTGGTCGGTGGGCGCTTGCGGGACCTTCAGCTGCGCGAGGCGCACGATCGCTCGGGCCAGCTCCCGGCGCTCGGGGAGCAACAGGGCGAAGTGGTAGAGGCCCGTGGTGCGCGGCGCCCGCCGGGCGCCGGGCGACTCGTACAGGACCAGCAGGTCCTCGCCGCCGGCCCCCAGCCCGGCTTTGCCCTCCGACCGCCAGTGGACCTGCAGTCCCAGCGCGCGCTGATAGAAGTCGATTTGCCGGTCCAGGGAACGAACCGTCAGGTGCACCGGACCCAACCGTGTCTCGGGGTGAATCTCGGGAGCCATGCTTTGCCGCCTCCTCCAGGCCGGGGTTGCGGCTCCCGCAGGCCAGCAGTCTGCGGGGCCAGACGTGCGCGACCCCGGCGCCAGCGTCATTCCAGGGGCTCGGGCCGCACGAGAGCGCGGCCTGCGGCGCCCATCACGGAGAGGGAGACATCCGGGCCGGTTGGCCCTCTCCCCGTTCCTCTCCAAAGAGAGCAAACTTTATCAGCATTAATAACCAAGAACTATACTAATAGGCTGCAAGATGCGCTGAACGAGCGCCGCCATGGTCGGAACGTCTTCAACGGTGTGACGTGCCGGTGACTCGGGACGATACGGCTGCTTGCTCCCCTGGCCGTGGGCCCGGGCGAGGTGTTCGGTCTCCTGAACCCGTCGCTCCCCGTCACCCGGGCGCAACTGCTGCTCTCCCGGTGGCCCGTGCCGCTGGGTGCGCTGCTTGCCCTACACCTCTGCCGCTTCGCCGGGATCCTGACAGGCCTGGCGATGCTCGGCGGGGGCGCCCTCTTGCTCCTCTTGGTAGCGGTCCCCGGGATAACGGGTGTGCAGGTGTTCGATATAGGCTCGAGGCGATCTTCATCTGCTACGCCTCATAAGGCCCCCCGCCCGTGGGTCGGCTTGACAGGACTGGCCCGGCGGCATATCATGAATTTAACCTTTGTGAATTGGAGGAGAGGAGACCGCCATGCTGTTGCTGCTGGTCAGCCCGGTCGCTGCCGAACGCCCGTGAGGCACCAAGGGGGCAGTGTGCCCTTTTGACGGCAGGACGGGACCATGACTGGCACACAGGGCGGTAAGCCTCGTCACCGCACATCCTTGGCCGCGGGAGGAAGGCTTGCCCGCGGCCTTTGCATGCTTGTGGGGCTGCGTGGGGCGCGGCGTCCGCCGCGGTACCGCCGGGCCCGGCAGTTCGCCGCCCATTCCCCCGCCTGCCGTCCCCCTGGACCCGACGATGCCAGAACAGTGGGGACGACGGAAGGAGCGATCGATTTCATGGCCATTCTCACCGTGCAGGGCCTCGCCAAGTACTGGGGCGTGGACCTGCTGTTCAAAGACGTGTCATTCCTCCTCAACGAGGGCGAGAAGATGGCCCTCGTGGGCCGCAACGGCAGCGGCAAGACGACCCTGCTCAAGATCCTTATGGGCCGCACGGAGTACGACGAGGGGCAGATCATCATCCCCGCCGGCACCCGCATCGGCTACCTGAGTCAGGACCCCGACCTCACGCCCGGCCGCACGGTGTTTGCGGAGGCCAAGTCGGTGCTTGGCCACCTGGAGAAGTGGGAGCGCGACTTGCGCAATCTGGAGGCCCGCATGGGCCAGGCCGAGTCGGAAGAAGAGCTGCAGGCCATCATGGACGAGTACACCCGGGTGACGGCCCTCTACGAGGCCGCAGGCGCCTACGACGCCCCCGCCCGGGTGCGGGCGGTGCTCTTCGGCCTCGGCTTCGGGGAGGACGACTTGGAGAAGCCCGTGGAGGTTCTCTCCGGCGGGCAGAAGGTCCGCCTGGGGCTGGCCAAGCTGCTGCTCCAGGAGCCCGACCTCCTGCTGCTGGACGAGCCCACCAACCACCTGGACCTGCAGGCGGTGGAGTGGCTGGAAGGGCACTTCAAGCAGATCAAGTCTGCGGCCATCCTGGTCTCGCACGACCGCTACTTCCTCGACCGGGTGATCAGCCGCACCCTGGAGCTGGAGAACAACACCTGCGACATCTACTATGGCAACTACTCCTACTACCTCGAGGAGAAGAAGCGCCGCCAGGAGGCGCTGCTCAGCGCTTACGAGCGGCAGCAGCGGGAGGTTGAGCGGCTGCGCACCTTCTACGAGAAGTGGCGCGCCAACGCCAACCGCAGGGGGCAGGCCATGGCCCGCAAGCGGCAGCTCGAGAAGATGGAGCTGATGGAGCGGCCGCAGGTGCGCCAGCGCACGATGAAGCTCAGCTTCGACATCGACTACGAGTCTGGCGACGACGTGCTCCAGGTGGAGGGGCTGACCAAGTCCTTCGGCGACCGCACCATCTTCCGGAACGTGAACCTCACCCTCCACAAGGGCGACCGGGTAGCGCTGGTAGGCCCCAACGGCTCCGGCAAGACCACGTTCCTGAAGATCATCCACGGGCTCCTGCAGCCCAGCGCCGGCAGCTACCGCTGGGGCGTGGGGGTGCAGCGGGGTTACTTCAGCCAGGACCTGGACGCCCTGGACTACAGCCGCACCTGCATCGAGGAGATCATGGAACTGCCTGGCTTCACCAAGTTCGACGCCCACTCCCTGCTGGGCCAGTTCCTCTTCTCGGGCGACGACGCCTACAAGCGCATCGCCGACTGTTCCGGCGGCGAGCGAAACCGGCTGATCCTCGCCAAACTCATGGTGAGCGGCGCCAACGTGCTGCTGCTCGACGAGCCCACGAACCACCTGGACCTGGAGTCCAAGCAGGTGCTGGAGGAGGCCTTGCAGGCCTACCCGGGCACGGTGGTCTTCGTCTCCCACGACCGGTTCTTCGTCGACCGGGTGGCCACCCACATCTGGGAGTTCGGCCTTCCCGAGGGCGTGGGCGTCTACGAGGGCAACTACACCGCCTACCGGGAGGAGAAGGAGCGGCTGGCGCTCCTGGCCGCGCAGGCGGCGGGGGCGGAGGGCGGCGAACGGCGTCAGAAGCAGAAGACCTTGCAGGACGGGTCCCGGGGCGAAGCCGGATCCGGCCGCCAGGGCGGTCGCTCCCGCAAGGAGGAGCGCAAGGCCGCCGAGGCGGCACGGCGGCTCGAGGCCGCCATCCAGCGCCTGGAGGAACGGAAGGCCGAGCTGGAGGTGCGCATGGCCGATCCCGATATCTACAAGACCACCACGGGCCGCGAGACGGTGGCCGAGTACAACGCCGTCCAGGCCGAGCTGGAACGGCTCTACGTGGAGTGGGAGGAGCTGGCCGAGACGGCCGGCAACTAAGGAGGCCAGAGCCGGCGGCATTCACAACGGCTGTGACCGGCTGGCATAGCTGGGACGCACTGCACCTTTGGTGCTCCGCCGCACCGGGGGTCCGGGCTCCAGGGCGCCAGCAGGGATAAAGGCGGTCGACGGCAGCGACAGTCAGGGAGACGATGACCAGGGTGGGCATGCTAGAGAGGTGGCGGCCCTTCAGGGCCGGGCGAAAGGGGCGAATCGAGCATGCTCACCCTGGCGCAGATTTTCACCACCGACTGGATGAAAGAGATCTTCCAGCACTTCCCCGTCCTGGTGGTGCGAACGGTCCTGACCTTCGTCATCGTCATGCTCGTCGTCCGCTGGACCGGCAAGCGCTCCATCTCCAACCTGGCACCCTTCGACCTGGCCATGGTGATCATGATCGGCGAGGTGGCGGCCATCCCCATCGGGGAGCTGGACGTGGACTTCCTGCACGGGATCATCCCCGTGGCGCTTATCGGCGGGCTGCATGTGCTCCTTACGACGATCAACCTCTACTGGAAGGGATTCGAGCGGTGGACCGAGGGCTTTCCCACCCTGCTGGTGAAGGATGGGCGGGTGCTGCGGCGAAACCTTCTGAAGGAACGCGTCTCCATGGCCGACCTCATGACCGCCTTGCGCCACAAGGAAGTGGAGGATATCTCGGAGGTGAAGGAGGCCTGGATTGAGCAGGCCGGCGGCATCAGCGTGATCCTGAAACGGGACTTCGACGCCGCAACGCCCCGGGACGTGGAGCAGGTGGTGGAGCGGGTCCTCGCCCGGCGCCTGCCGACGCTGGTGGAGGAGTCTGTCGACCGTGCGCTGCGGCGGGCGGCCGAGGAGTCGGGAGGGCCTGCGCAGAGGCGCTTTTCTGAAAGGGCGGGGAGCTCCGCCCGTCGGCGTGGGACCGAGAAATCCGAGGGCCCGCACTGAGGGGGCGGCGCATCGGGGCTGCCCGATCCCTCCGGCGGCTTCAAGTGGGGGCCGCGCACCGGGACTTCCCGGTCCGGCCTCAAGAGTGGCCGCACCTCGGGGCTGACTGGATCCCCAACTGACCTCACCTGGGCGTCAGTGCATCAGGGCCGCCCGGTCCCCCGACTGGACCTCACGTGGGGGCGGCGCATGGGGAAGGCGCGTGGGCAGGAGGTGCACCATGAAGGTCTTCCTGTTCTTCATCGATGGCCTGGGCCTCGGTGGCGACGACCCGGCGGTCAACCCGCTGATCGCGGCGAAGATGCCGGTGCTGCGATCCCTCCTGGGCGGCCAGCCGCTCTGGCGCGGCGCCGTACCTTACACCGGCCCGAACGTGGCCGCCGTGGCCACCGACCCCTGTCTCGACGTGCCGGGTCTGCCCCAAAGCGCGACGGGGCAGACCACCATCTTTACCGGGCAGAACGCCGCCCGGGCCATCGGCCGCCACCTGCACGCCTATCCGACGCCCAGCCTGAAGGCGATCCTGGAGGAGCACTCGATCTTCCGAAGGGTGGTGGAACGGGGCCTCACGGCCACGTTCCTGAACGCCTTCCGCCCCGAGTTCTTCGAATGGGTCAACAATGGCAGGCCTCAGCCCCAGGACCGGCGCTACCGGCCGTCGGCCTCGACCCTGGCCGCACTGGCCGGGGGTCTGTCGGTCTTCCGGAACTTCGACCAGCTCCGGCGTGGCGAGGCCGTCGGCTTCGACATCGACCACCACGTGCTGCGGGAGATGGGCTATGACCTGGACCCGGTGGAGCCTGTCGAGGCCGGTCGCCGGGCCGCCCGGGTGGCCGCCCGGTACCACTTCACCCTCTACGAGCACTTCCTTACGGACAAGGCCGGCCACGCCTGCGACATGGAGGAGGCCTGCCAGGTCCTGGAGCGTATGGACGCCTTCCTCGCGGGGGTGCTGGAGGAGCTGCCGCCGGAGCACCTGCTGATCATCACGTCGGACCACGGCAACCTGGAGGACCTGTCGGTGAAGACGCACACCCTGAACCCGGTGGCGACCATCGTGCGCGGCCCCGGGGCCGGGGCGGTCGCCGGGCGCATCCGGTCGCTGGTGGACATCGCCCCGGCGATCCTGGATGTGGTGGAGTAGCGGTGACCGGAACGGATGCCCCGGTGTCAGGGAGGGCCACATCCAGCAGGAGGCCGGCGGCGGCCACGCGTCCCTCCGGATGAGTTCGTCCCGTGAGCATCACCGGGGGATCGAAATGGGGTAGGCCAACCGGCAGCGGCGCTGCCCCCGCAGTCGAGGGTGGACCAGCCTGCGGCAGGCGGGTGCGGGCCCGCGTGCCGGCCTCCGTTCCGGTCGAAATGCGCCCCGCACCGACCCACCCGGGCGGAGGCCCACCGGTTCCGGAACAATCCATCCTCCTGGACGTCTACATGAGTGCTGCCATCCTTCTCCACGCCCCTTCGACGAGAGGAGCTGCGGAACTACATCGCCATGGATGAACGCACGCTGCGAACGCTGGAGTTCGCCAAGATAAAGGAGATGCTGGCCGAGCGCACGGCGACCTCCCTGGGCAAGGAGATCGTCGAGTCCCTCGCGCCCGCGACCGACTTCCTGGAGGTCCGGCACCGCCAGGCCGAGACCACCGAGGCGCGCCGGCTCTACGAGGGCGGTCACTCCATCCCCCTGGGCGGCCTGCACGACCTGCGTCCGTACCTGCAGCGGGCGGTGCGCGGCGGCATGCTGGAGCCCGCCGACCTGTTGGACGTGGCCGACACCGCGGCCAGCAGCCGCCGGTTGAAGCGGTTCCTGGAAGAGCAGGAGGACCTGCCGATCCTCACCGCCCTGTCGCGGATGCTCGGCACCTTCAACCGCCTGGAGGCCGAGATCCGGCAGTGCATCGACGAGCACGGCGAGGTGCGCGACGACGCCAGCCCTGCCCTGTACGACATCCGGCGGTCCATGCGCACCCTGCAGAACCGCATGAAGGAGCGGCTGGATGCCTTCGTGCGGGGTCCGGCCGCCAAGTACCTGCAAGATCCCATCGTCACCATCCGGGACAACCGGTTCGTCGTCCCGGTGAAGATCGAGTACCGGGCGCAGGTGCCCGGCATCGTCCACGACCAGTCCAGTTCGGGCTCGACTCTCTTCATCGAGCCGCTGGCCATCGTGGAGATGAACAACGACCTGAAGGAGCTGACCCTGAAGGAGCGGGAAGAGGTGAACCGCATCCTCACCCGCCTGTCGAGCCTGGTGGCCCAGGAGGCCGACGCCCTGATGGACACCCTCCAGGCGGTGGCGCAGATCGACTTCGCCTCGGCCAAGGGCCGGCTCTCGCTGGACCTGGACTGCACCGAGCCCGAGCTGGTGCGCGAGCCCCTGCTGGAGATCCGCAAGGGGCGGCACCCGCTGCTGAAGGGTAAGGTGGTGCCCATCGATGTCCACATCGGCATCACCTTCGACACCCTGGTGATCACCGGCCCCAACACGGGCGGCAAGACCGTGGCGCTGAAGACCATGGGGCTCTTCGTCCTCATGGCGCAGTCGGGCCTGCACCTGCCCGCGGCCCACGGCACCCGGGTGGGCATCTTCCAGCAGGTCTTCGTGGACATCGGCGACGAGCAGTCCATCGAGCAGTCGCTCTCCACCTTCTCGGGCCACATGACCAACATCATCCGCATCCTGAACGCCCTGGACGGCCCGGCGCTGGTCCTGCTGGACGAGCTGGGCGCCGGCACCGACCCGACGGAAGGCGCGGCGCTGGCGATGTCGATCCTGGAGCATCTGCACGCCCGCGGGGCGAAGACGGTGGCGACCACCCATTATTCCGAGCTGAAGACCTATGCCTACACCCGCAGCCGCGTGGAGAACGCCTCGGTGGAGTTCGACGTGCAGACGCTGCAGCCCACCTTCCGCCTGCTGATCGGCGTGCCGGGCTCCTCCAACGCGTTCGAGATCTCCCGGCGCCTGGGGCTCTCCCCCCATATCGTCGACCGCGCCCGCCAGTTCCTCACGAAGGAGCAGGAGCGGGTGGAGGATCTGATTCAGGGCATCCATGCCACCCGGGCCGAGCTGGAGAAGGAGCGGGCCGAAGCGAACCGCCTGCGGGCGGAGGCCCAGCGCATGCGGGACGAGTACGAGCGGCGCTACGGCGACGCCAAGAAGAAGGCCGCCGAAACGCTGGAGAAGGCCCGGGTCCAGGCGCAGCAGATCCTGACCACCGCCCGGCGCGAGGCGGAGGCGGTGATCAGCGAGCTGAAGCAGGCGTTGCGGGAGCAGCGGGAGGCCGAACGGATGCAGGCGATCCAGACGGCCCGCAGCCGCCTGGCCAGGGCGCGGGCTGCCGTGGAGCCCAGCGAGGCGGAACTGCGGGCGCAGCGGCGGGGGGAGGTTCCCCGGGGGTTGCAGCCGGGCGAGGCCGTGCGCATCATCTCGCTCGACACCCGCGGCTACGTGCTCACTCCGCCTGACGAGCAGGGCAACGTGCTGGTGCAGGCGGGGATCATCAAGATGACCGTCTCGCTGACCGACCTGGAGCGGGTGGAGGAGGAGCAGCCCGCCGGGAAGGCGAAGGGCGCGCCGGGCGTGCGCACCCGCGACCGCAGCCTGGCCGCCGCCAAGGCGCAGGAGGTACCCACCGAGGTGGATCTGCGGGGGCTGATGGTCGACGAGGCCCTGGAGAAGGTCGACAAGTTCCTCGACGACGCCGTGCTCGCCGGCCTGCCCCAGGTGCGCATCATCCACGGGAAGGGCACGGGCGCCCTGCGCAAGGCGATCACGGAGGCGCTCCGCACCGACCGCCGGGTGGTCTCGTACCGGCTTGGCGGCGTCGGCGAGGGCGGCGACGGGGTGACGGTGGCGAAGCTGCAGGAGTGAGGGCGTGCGGCGGACCTGTAGGGGCGGGCGAGTTGCCAGCACGACGGTGACGGCGCTGTCCCACGGAGCGACGTGGCTGGATGATGGCGACGGAGTCACCGGAGTGAGGAAGTTGACTGGGTGCTTCCGTCAGAGCCGCATGACTGGTGAAGTGAGAACTGCGCGGGCGGCAACGCCGCAGCACGGGCCTTGCTGGTTCGGAGGTCGCAGGCTTTCTGCGTTTTCCGAGCGCCAGCGAGGCCCCTTCGCATTGTGGGCCCTCGGCCGGCGCTCCGCCCCACCATCACTGTGCTGGCCCACGTTCACAAGCTTTGACACGAGGGAACCCGCACCGCATCGGGCACGCGGGCTGCGCCGGCGTGCCTACTGCGGTGTGGTCTTTGCTGTTGCAAATCGTGTGAAGCTCACGCACGGGCATCCGATGCGTGGGGTGAACATGCCGCCTCATACGCTGACCCCGACCTTCGGCCTGCCACCCTCACAAGATTTGGTACGGGGAAAACCGCAGGGCGGCAGGCGCTCGGGTCTTGCCTGCCGGCCTGATGCCACGCCGCTTCTGCTGTTTCACGTCTTGTGAGGCTCACTCCACGACCCAGTGCACAACCGAGGCACCTGCATGTGCGGTGCCGCTCCCCGGAAGAGTTCCACATGCAGCGATCGGCCGGGGTGTCGTCGCACCCCGGCCGATCTCGGTTGGGTTCAGGCTCAGCCCCGTACTCCTTCCCCGGCCTTGCTGGTTCGGTACGGGGCGAGGCGGTCAGCATCCCGCGGAGATCGTCGTAATAAGGCATCAGTCGTTGCGCCTCATCGAGGTCCTTCCAGCTCACTTGCCGAACGTCGCTGAGAAGGTCGGCTCCCAGCGTACCGCCCACGATTTCGCCGCGGAACGTGACGAAGAGATCGTGCGTCTGGCCCAGGCGTTCGCTGACATGCACAACGGGTCCGATGCACGCTTCCAGCCCCGTCTCCTCCAGGGCTTCCCGCCGAGCGGTTTCCGCGAGGCTCTCACCCGGCTCTCGCCCCCCGCCGGGGAGGCTCCAGGAACCGTGGTCGTTGAGCACCATCAGAACTCGCTCGGTGTTGCGATCGAAGATGAGCACGTACGCCACGTCGACCCGCCGTCTGCCAGGTTGGTTCACGCCGAAGGCCTCCCCCAACGTAGCAGCGCTAACTCCGGCGGAGAAGCAGCGGCGTGGGTTCCGGAGTGATGGGGGGTTGCGGCGACCGATGCGCGCTGTGGACTACCTACTCGCACTCGAGCGGTTCGACGTCGTTACGTCCTGCCACGACTCGCTCCGGGCCGCCTCCGCCATCGCCAGGGCGTTCGCACCGGCCTCCAGCGGCGCCAGCGGTTCGCCGGCGCCCGCTGCCGCTCTGCGCAGTTGCATGAAGCCCCGGCGGACCATCTCGCGGTACAGAGGTTCGCCGCCCTCCAGATGGATGTCAACCCGGACCCGGTTGTCGCCGAGGGGGAGGACCAGCAGCGTCGGGCCAGCGGGTGCCTGGCCGGCCAGCGTGCGATTCCCTGATGAGTTGACTGGCCCGGCCTGTTCGGCCGCCGCACGCCCGGCCGGGTCGTGCCCCCGCGGTGCAACCCCCGCACCCGTCCGCACGGCCGGGTCACAGCCGAATGCAGTCAACTCCGCCCGCGCTATCTCCTCCAGCGCCCGAACAGCCACGGGCGTGAGGCGAAGTTCGCCCGTGAGCCGCCGGGGGATCCAGTCGTCGATGCGGAGCCAGCCCGCCGTGAAGCCCAGTTCTCGCACCTGGTGTTCGTCGGCAGACCGCACGAACCCGTGGTAGAAGCTGGCCACGAGGTGCCAGGGGCGTCCGGCGGCCGTTCCTTCGTACTCGACCACCGCCATCGCCCGGGCGGGCAGCCCCGTTCGGCGAGGGTGGGGCCACCCTGCCCCCCATGCTCGCAGCGGCCGGGCGCCCAGCACCCAGGCGGCCTCATCAAAGAAGTGGACGCCGTGCTCGATCAGTACGCCACCGCTCCGTCCGGGGTCCCAGAACCAGTGGTCGGTGGGAAGTTCCCCGCCGGCCCAGTTCTCGACGTGCCAGCGCTCGGGGAGGCCCAACAGCCCGGCCTGGTACCAGCGGCGCACGCAGTTGATGATCGGATTGGCCCGCATTACGAAGTTCATCCCGGCGGCCACGCCCCGTTCCCGCGCCAGGGCGGCGAGTGCCTGCAGCCGTTCGGCGGAGAGCGCCCCCGGCTTTTCCTGGAACAGGGCCTTTCCCGCCTCAACCGCGGCTTGCGCCACCTGCGGCTGCAGGTCGGGCGGTGTGGCCACCAGGACGACATCGACGTCGGCGCGACGGGCCAGCTCCAGCAGATCCGATGTGGCGTCAGGGGCGCCGGGTGCCAGGCCGGCCTCCTCCCGGGCCCGCCGCCACGCCGCCAGCGCCGCGGCCCGGCTGACGTCGCTGCGGGCTGAGACCCCGGCCAGTTCCACGTCCGGCAGCGGCGCCAGGGCGGTCAGCACGAACCGTCCAAACGCCCCGGCGCCGGCCAGCCCCAGGCGCCAGGGGTGCCCCCCGGCCCCCGCAACGACAGGCGTCTTCGCACTGGAGGCGGCACCCCACGGGTGGTCCGTCACCGCCATTCCACCGGCCCCAGTTCCGGGAACCGACGCAGGGCGGCGGTCATCTCCGCCTTCGCCCGCTCGAGGTCGGCATCGGTGCGCCCCTCGCAGCGGAGCACCAGAACCGGCTGCGTGTTGGACGCCCGCACCAGCCCCCACCCGCCGGGGAAGAGCACGCGGGCGCCGTCCACCGTCAGGACCTCGTAGCGGCCCCGGAAATGCTCTCGCACCCCTTCGACCACCGTGGCCTTCAACTCCTCGGGGCACGCCACCCGCACCTCCGGGGTGGAGGGGTAGCGGGGCACGTCGGCCCACAGGGCGGAGAGCGGGCGGTCGCTGCGGCTCACGATCCGGCACAGGCGGGCGCCGGCGTAGAGCGCGTCGTCGAAGCCGTAGTACTCATCCCGGAAAAAGAGGTGGCCGGACATTTCGCCTGCGAAGGGGCTGCCCAGCTCCCGCAGGCTTTTCTTGATGTACGAGTGGCCGGTGCGGTGGAAGAGCGGCTTCCCGCCCAGGCGCTCGATCTCCTCCACCAGGGCCTGCGAGCACTTGACCTCCACCAGCGCAGTGGCGCCGGGGTAGCGGGGGAGGATCTCCCGCCAGAAGAGGATCATGAGCTGGTCGCCCCACAGGATCTGCCCCTGGTCGTCCACGACGCCGAGGCGGTCGCCGTCGCCGTCGAACGCGAGGCCCAAGTCCGCGCCGGTCTCCCGGACGGTGCGGATGAGGTCCACCAGGTTCTCGGGCCGCACCGGGTCCGGGTGGTGGTTCGGAAACGTGGGATCAGACTCGCAGTAGAGCGGGATCACCTCGCAGCCCAGGGCCCGGAACAGCTCCGGGACGATGGGGCCGGCGGTTCCGTTGCCGGCGTCGACCACCACCTTGAGGGGACGGTCGAGCGCCACCCGGCCGGTGATCATCTCGCAGTACGCGGGGATGGGGTTGGCGTGGCGTACCCGGCCGGCCCGGGCGGCGGGCTGCACGCCCGTGCCCGACCTGGCAGCGGCAGCAGAAGCAGGTGCTGCCGGGACCGGTTCCGCAGCGGCAGCCACCGTCGTGGCTGTTTCAGCCGGGACTCCCGCTGCGGCTGTCCCCGTCGGGGTCGCGCCCCGAAGAACCCCGGATGCCGCCGCCGCAGCCCCGGCGGCGACAGACACGGCCCGCCGGCGGAGGTCCTGGATTGCCTCGCCGTACAGCGTGCCCGGGCCCAGGCAGAGCTTGAACCCGTTCTCGTCGGCCGGGTTGTGGCTGGCGGTGATCATCACGGCTGGTTCGATGCCGTAGAACTCGCGGGCCCAGTAGAGCACGGGCGTTACCACCTGGCCGATGTCGAGCACGTCGAGCCCTTCGGCCGTGATCCCCTCGATCAGGGCCCGGGCCAGGGCCGGCGAGGAGGTGCGGTTGTCCCGGCCGACCAGGACCTCCCGGAAGCCCTGCTCGCGGGCCATCCCGGCGAACGCCCTGCCCACGAGGCGCGCAGTCTCATCAGTCAGGGTCTGCCCGTATACACCGCGGATGTCGTACTCACGAAAGATCACGTCCGGCAGTGCGGTGGTAATCTCTGTCATGCCCATCACCTCGCAGCCGAAATGGCGGCCGCAGGCCGATTGAGCCCGTACGCCGCGATGAGCCACGCCAGGGTCGACTCGGCCCCCTGGTTCCGGTTGACCCCGTGCTCGCTCAGGCCGTCATGGCAACCCCCCGTCTCGGGGTCCAGCAGCGGCAGCCCCAGCGCGTTGCGGCCTGTGAACCAGCGGGCCACGTCCACGGCCAGGTTGTGCCACGACCGGTCGCCGGTGAGGTAGGCCGCCTCCTGGCACGCCAGGACCATCGAGGCCGCCTCCACCGGCTGCTGGTCGAAGTCGGCCCGCAGGCCGCCCTTCACGTACCAGCCCTGGTTGCCGATCGGCCAGAAGACGCCGCCGCGGAAGGTGACCTCGGCCAGGAACTCCAGGGCCGCCAGGCCGACCTGCCCGTAACCCGGGGCGTCCAGGGTCCGCGCCGCCCGCAGGAGGGCGAAGGGGAGGAGGGCGTTGTCGTAGGTGAGCCGCTCCTCAAACCAGGCCCAGTCCCGGGTGCGGTTCTGCTTCCACGCCCGGGAGAGGCGCTCGGCGCTGCGGACCAGCAGCGTGCGCACCTCTTCGTCGTCGGGCCCGCCGTCCGGGCGCACCCCCGCGCGCCGGTGCAACAGCCACTCCGACGTGGCCACCGCCAGGCCCGCCCACCCCCGCAGGGACTGGAACGATTCGCAGGCCCCCAGCCCCCGGGCGAACACGTGGGCAGCCGTCCAGGCGGCGGGCCGGCCCGCCAGGTGCATGGCCGCCGCCGCCAGCCCCCAGAGGCAGCGCGCGTGGCAGTCTTCCGACCGCTCTTCTTCCAGCGGGCGGCGGTCGTAGCCGAACGCGTTGTGGAACCAGCCGTCAGGCTGCTGGGCGTAGGCCAGGAAGGCCAGGTAGGTGTCGTGCATGCCCGCCGCGGTCGCATCCCCCGCCCTGGCCGCCCAGACCGAGACCAGCAGGGCCCGGGCGTTGTCGTCGGCGGTATACCCGGTGGCCAGGCTGGGGATGTGGCCCACCGCGTGCTGGATGACGCCGGTGGTGTCGGTCAGCCGCTGCAGGTGCGTGAGCCGGGGCGCCGGCAGGGGATCGCTCTGGGTGGCCGCGCCCGCGGGCGCCGTGCGAACGGAGGCCGCACCGACTGGTTGCATCTGGGCCGCGGCCGTGCCGGTCGGCGGCACCTGGACCGCCAGCGAACCGGCCTGCGCCTTCTGCGCCACACCCGCACCCGTCTGTGGTGTATGGCTTGCAGTCGCGGGGCCGGACTGCACTCGTGCCCCCCGGGAGGTGAGCCGCGTCACCAGGTCGACGTAGGACTGCCCCACCTCGGGCCAGGTGAAACCCTTCGCCCGGGCGCGGGCGGCCGCGGACAGGCTGCTCCGCAGCCCCTGGTCTGTAGCCAGCTCGCGCAGCGCTTGCCCCATCGCTGCGGCGTCGCCGAAGGGCACCAGCACACCGACGCCGCTGCCCAGGAGTTCGGTGGCGTACACGTACGGCGTCGAGATGATGGCCTTCCCCATGGCCAGCGCGTAGGTGAGCGTGCCGCTGCTGATCTGCTGGGCGCCGGGATACGGGGTGAGATAGATGTCGGCCGCCTGCAGGTACCCCAGCAGTTCGGCCTCGTCGAGGTAGCGGTTGACGAAGCGCACGTGGTCGGCGAGCCCCAGTTCCGCCACCCGCGCCTCCAGCCCGTGCCGGTAGCGCTCGCCCTGCCAGCGCAGCACCTCCGGGTGGGTGGCGCCCACCACCAGGTAGAGGAGATCGGGGCAGCTCTCCACCGCCAGCGCCATCGCTTCCAGCGCCGTTTCGATGCCCTTGCCCGGGCCGAGGAGCCCGAAGGTCATGGCCACGGTCCGGCCCGAGAGCCCGAGGCGCGCCTTCCACTCGTCGGCCGACCCCCTGGGCGGGACGGGCACGCCGTGGGGGATGTACACGATGCGCTCAGGGTCCACGCCGTGGACCTGCTGGATGATCTCCGCACCCCTGTGGGCCATCACCACCGCCACGTCGATGCGATCCAGCAGCTCCGCCATGGACCGGTGATATTCCGGCTCAGGCTGGGCGAGCACGGTATGTAAGGTGGCGATGACGGGGATCTTGAGCCCGTCCAGCAGGTGGTTCACCATGTTGCCGGCGGTGCCGCCGTAGATGCCGAACTCGTGCTGCAGCAGCACCGCGTCGTAGCCGTTCTCGTTCAGGAACCGGGCCGCCCGGCGGTAGTCAATCTCCACGCTGTCGCGAATCAGGAGAACGGTCTCCGGCCGCTGCTCCTGATCCGTGTCGTCCTTGACCACCGCCGCCACGTTCACCTCTTGCGCCCCCGCGGCGAGCAGTCCGCCCCGCAGGTGCTCGGAGAAGGTCGCCAGCCCGCACTTCCGGGGCGGATAGGTACTCACGATCGCCAGCCGCAAGCCCAAGGCCCATCACCTCCAACCGGCCAGGAGCACGTTCTCGACGCTGCCCCCGCCGATGCCCGTGGCAAATCCGATCACCGAGTGATGTACGGTTGTGCCCGCGCCCACGCGCGCACCGTCCCACAGCACAGATTCGCTGACGCGCGCCCCCTTGCTGATGACGCAGCGGGCGCCCACCACGGCCCTGGGTCCCACAAGGGCACCCTCTTCGATAATCGCGCCCGGACCGATGTAGACGGGCGGGATCAGCCGGGCCAGGGGGGAGACCTGGGCGTCGTCGGCCTGCCAGAGGGCGGGGCCGCGGGTCGGCGCTGTGACCGCGATCGGACATCTGCCCTCCAGGATGTCGCGGTGCAGCTGCAGATAGCGTTCCCTGGTGCCGATGTCCTTCCAGTACCCCGTGCAGGCGTGGCCGAATACCCGCACGCCCTCCCGCAGCAGGGACGGGAAGGTCTCGCGCTCGACGGAGACGGCGCGCCCCTCGGGAATCCATGACAAAACGCCCGGGTTGAAGACGTACACTCCGGCGTTGACCAGCCGGCTCTCCGTCTCACCCGGGCGTGGCTTTTCCACGAATCGTGTTACTCGATTGCTCATATCCAGTTCAACAGCGCCATAGGCGGACGGATCGGCCACCTCAACCAACCCGATGGTCACCTGGGCGTCCTGGCTGCGGTGGAAGTCCAGCAGCCCCTGGAAGTCGAACGTCTGTACAATATCAGCGTTTAGGATCAGGAGCGTATCGTCTGGGTCGGGTCCGGCGGCGAAGCGAATGGCCCCGCCCGTGCCCAGCGGTTCCGGTTCGATCGCGAAGCGAAGCCTCACGCCGGGCGGCGGCTCACGGAAGTAGTTCGTGACGACCTCCTTGCCGTGACGGAGGCTGAGCGTGATGTCGGTGATCCCGAACGTGACAAGTTGCTCGATCAACCGACTGAGCCAGGGCTTGCCGAGTACGGGCACCATGGGTTTCGGCAGCTCAACCGTCAGGGGATGGAGCCTTGTGCCCAGCCCACCAGCGAGCAGGATTGCGCGAACGGCCATGACTTTCCCTCCTCGGACAATATAAAGTTGTTAGCACTCGCGCATGGTGAGTGCTAGCACTGAGATATTCTAGCACGGCATGCAGCAGGTGGCAAGCAGCGTTTCCTTCCTGCTAATGGTATTCGCTCTCGTAGCCGAAGATGCGCTCGCAGGCGCGGCGCACCGCGTCCACCCGCTCTGCCGGGCAGAAGACGTACATCCGCCAGAGCCCCTCGTACTGCCGGGCCATGGCGGCCACCTCGCCGGAGCGGTCCAGTTCCAGGAGCGGGCCGATGCCGTGGCGGGAGCGGACGGGCACCCGCACCTCCTTGAAGTAGCTCCTCCTCGGGCAGTACACGATCACCTGACCGGGCTTCAGCCGGGCCTTCCGGGCGATCTGCTCCTCCAGTTCCTCCCGGGCCTCGGACTGGCCTCCGTAACGGGCGATGAACTCGTCCGTCCGGTCGCCCAGGGTGTCGCCCGACAGCACGTAGGCCCGCTTGTACAGGCGTCTGTCGATGACGCCCTCCACCAGCTGCTGGATGATCCCGGGTCCGGGCAGCCGCGCCAGCAGGTCGAGGAAGGTCTGGTCGCCCAGGCCGTACAGCGCCTCCTCCCTTAGGCCGGTGTGGCGCACGTGCAGCTCCACCGCCTTGGAGATCATCGCCCCGGCGGCAATCTTCGTGTGGTGGAGGTAGAGCCGTTCGGTGAGCACGTAGCGCATGCGGAGGAGGTGGATGATCTCGGTGCGGGCGTCAGGCCGGTCGAGGCCGTGCTTCACCATGTTGATGAGCAGCCGGCCGTCCTCCTTCACGAAGTAGGAGAGCACCCGGTCGTCGTAGTTCATCCGCAGGCCTGCGAAGAAGGAATCCCGCCGCAGGTAGTCCAGCAGGTCGGCGTCGATGGTGGACGAGACCACCTGGCCCATCCAGGGCGCCGGCGGGCGGCCGCTCAGGATCGCCTTTACCCCGTCCAGGTAGCCCGCGGCGGCCAGCACCCGGCCCAGCTCGCTCTGGATGCCCAGGAAGTACTCGAGCCGGGGGCCGGCGTCGTGGCGGGGGAAAATCTGCCGTTCGTCCTCGAAGGTGTGGCCGTAGGGGATGTGGGTCACGTCGTGCACCAGCATGGCCAGGCGCACCAGCTGCGCCTCCTCGGGGTCGATGGCGCAGCCCTGGAGGCGCAGGGATTCGAGCATCCGGTGGGCCATGTGCAGCGCGCCGAGGCTGTGGTCGAAGCGGGTGTGGACGCACCCCGGGAAGACCAGGTGCGCCGTACCCAGCTGCTTGATGGTGCGGAGCCGCTGCATCTCGCGGGTGTCGAGCACTCGGGCCTCGGTGTCGGTGAGGAAGATGTCCCCGTGGACGGGGTCGCGCACTTGCATGGTGATCACCCGAACGGAAGTTTCTGCCCGCGTGGACGGGAACCCTGCCGCCGCGCGGGGAAGCGTCACCACCAGGGGTAGTGTGCACCGCGTGGCGTCGCCCGGCACAGAAAAGGAAAGGGGGGAACCAGATGTGCTCTGGTTCCCCTGCGGTCTCGTCTCCGTCATGGGTTGGTACCGGCGCCGCCCTCCGCGCTGCTTCCGGCGTCATCGCCGCCGGAGCTGCCAGGGTTGCCGTCCAGGTAACCGCCGATGTTACTCCAGTAGTTGCTCCGCGACCCGTTGCCGGTGTTGCCTCCGGTGCTGCTGCCGGAAGGGGACCCGGCGTTGCTGCCGGGGCCGCTGCTGCTTCCACCAGGGGTGGGCCCTGCGTTGTTCCCCGTGTTGCCGCCGGGACTGGTCCCCGTGTGGGTGCGCGGGTTCGTGCCGGAGTTGGTACCCCGATTGCTGCCCTGGTTGGTTCCGGAGTTGCCGCCGGGGGTCGTCCCGGTGTTGCCGCCCGGGCTGCTGCCCGGGTTGTTTCCGGCGTTGCCGCCGGCGTTCGTGCCCGGACGGGTGCCCTGGTTGCTGCCGGGGTTCATCCCCTGGTCACTGCCGGAACCCTGTCCGGACCCGCTGCCCTTCACCGGCGTGCAGTACTCGGTGGGCACCTCCCGCCACCAGTCGGCCGGCCAGTAGCGCCAGATGTTGTTCGGGTTGGTGGGGTGCTTCACCCACGTGGTGGGCCGCTTGATCAGCGTGAGTCGCTCCGGCGTGCCCTCGCAGCCCTCCTGCCACAGGAGGTACCGCTTGATCTCCTTGCCGTCGCTGGTGGTGAGGAACGGCACCTGCACCACCTCGACCTGCTGGAACCACGTCTCGGGCTGGGGCTCGTGACCCACCAGGAACCAGTCGGTCTTGATCTGGTCCTGCGGGCACCAGATGGACGGCTGGTTGCCGGTCATCGCACAGTACTGCGCCTGGACCACGCCCCGCGGCCGCTCCCAGTCGGGCGGGGCTTCCTGGTAGTACTCGTCCATGATCGCCGTCCAGATCCGGGTGGGCGGCCCTGCGCCCGTCCAGTTCTTGACGCCGTACGGAAGCCGCTGGCGGCCCTCGTCGTTGTCGTAGCCCGTCCAGACGCCGACGACGATCTCAGACGTGAAGCCGATGAACCAGGCGTCGTGCCAGTCCTCGGTGGTGCCGGTCTTGCCGCCGGCCGGCCAGCCGTGCCAACCCTTGGTCTCGTACGCCGGGGTGCCGTTCTTGATGACGCCCTTCAGCACGTCGACCATCAGCCAGGCGGCAGCTCGGTCCACCACCTGCTCCACGGCGGGCTTGGCCTCCCAGATCACCTCGCCGTACTTGTTCTCGATGCGGGTGACCACCACGGGGTCGACCTTCTGGCCGAGGTTGCCGATCACCCCGAAGGCGGCGGTCATCTCGAGGGGGGTAACGCCCCGGGTCAGGCCGCCCAGCGTGAGGGACAGGTTCTCGTCGTTATAGGCCGGGTCTTCCTCGCGCGTGACGAGCGGCAGGCCCAGCTTGCGGCCGTACTCCACGCCCTTGGCGGGGGTGACGGCCTCGAGGGTGCGCACCGCCGCGGCGTTGCGCGACTGCTCGACCACCCAGCGCATGGTCTGCAGGCCCGCGTAGTTGTACTCGTAGTTCTCGGGCCAGACGTTGGTGCCGTCTTCGTTCAGGCGGGGCGGCGAGTCGTCGATGATGGTCGCCGGACCCCAGCCCAGGAGGTCGATGGCTGGCAAATAGGCCACGACCGGCTTGATCGTGGAGCCGGGGTCCCGCCGGGCCTGCGTCGCCCGGTTGAAGCCCAGCATGTGGTCGTGATGCATGCCGCCCACCAGGGCCAGTACCTCGCCGGTCCGGTGGTCCATGACCACCACCGCAGCCTCCGGGACCTCGGTGTCCTCCTTGCCGCTGAACTCCACCGTGGCGGCGGGCATGATCTCCCACAGCTTCTCCTCGGCGATGCGCTGCTTCTCCGGGTCGAGGGCCGTATAGATGCGGAGCCCCTTCTGGTAGAGGTCATCGGCCGTGAAGGTGGGCAGGTTGTACTTGGCCGCCTCGTCGGGGTCGGTCAGGATCGTGATGACGTGGTCCACGTACCAGTCGCCGGTGAACGTGACGGAGGTGGGGGTGACCTCGGCCCGCTTCAGCTGCGGGACCTCCTTTTTGAGCCGCTCGGCCTCAGCGGCGTCGAGGTAGCCCTGCTCCACCATCAGGTCCAGCACGATCGCCCGCCGCTCCAGGGCGCCCTCCAGGTTGGTGAAAGGGTTGTACTCCGAGGGACCCTTCAGGATGCCGGCCAGCAGCGCCCCCTCGGAGAGGGTGAGCTCGCTGGCGTGCTTGGAGAAGTACATCT
The DNA here is from genome assembly GCF_040797425.1 of Symbiobacterium sp. Lineage (NCBI taxonomy): Bacteria > Bacillati > Bacillota > Clostridia > Eubacteriales > Symbiobacteriaceae > Symbiobacterium > Symbiobacterium sp. The sequence continues at coordinate 21,535 of NZ_JBFNEH010000043.1, forward strand.
GGGCGGCGGCTTCGATGCCGTAGGCCTGGCCGCCCCAGGCGACGGTGTTCAGGTACTGCTCCAGGATCTCATCCTTGGTGTAGCGCCGCTCCAGCTGGATGGCGATCAGCATCTCCTGGACCTTGCGCTTCATGGTCTGGTCGAGGGTGAGGAAGGCGTTGCGGGCCAGCTGCATGGTGATGGTGGAGCCGCCCTCCAGCTGGGACCCCGGCACCCCCAGGACGTACTTGATGTCCGACCAGACGGCGCCCGCCAGCCGGATGGGGTCGATGCCGAAGTGCTCCCGGAACCGCCGGTCCTCCACGGCGATCACGGCGTTGCGCACGTCCTCCGGGATGTCCTCCAGGTCCACCAGCACCCGGTTCTCCTTGGCCGCCAGCTCATAGACCTTGTTGCCGTAGCGGTCGTAGATGATCGAGGTGAGCGAGGGGTCAAATGCCTCGAAGGTGGGCAGGTCCTGGTACGCCTGGTATACGTACGCACCCGCCAGGCCGGCGCCACCGATCATCAAGCCCAGGAAGACGAAGAAGGCCAGGGCGAGCCAGCGGCGTACGCCTTTGCGCTTCTTCTTTGGGGCCTTACGTTCCGGTGGTGAACCGTCAGGCCGTCGGGTATTGGGCAACGTAAACACCTCCAACAAAATGAGAGGAATTCGCCCTTCGCGGCGAGACTCCTTTAGCGGCCCCGGAATTGCACGGGTGGAAGGGTTGTGTTAGAATGTGGTGCAAATCGGCGATGACGGAGAGAAGTAGGTGCCGACGCCGCCGCCAGAGAGGGGCTGGTCGGTGCGAAGTCCCGGGGCCCGGCGCTGAAGTACACTCCGGAGCTGCCCGCCGAGTCCGTCGGCCAGGGGCGCCTGTGCGGCGCTCATCTGGTTAGATGGATAGACCGGGACGGTGGTTCCCCGTTAACGGAACGCAAGAGTGGGCTCCCTCCCCGGGGGTCAACCAGGGTGGTACCGCGGCGTGCCGATGCACGTCGTCCCTGGGCCAAGACGACCGGGGCAGGGCGCTTTGCTTTCCGCCCTGCTCCCAAGGGAAGGACGGTTGGCGATGGGGTTCATGAGCGTGGACGAGCAACTCAAGATCCTGATGCGCGGGGTCGTTGACATCGTGACTGAGGAGGAGCTGCGGCAGAAGCTGGAGCGGTCCGTGAAGACGGGCAGGCCGCTCCGGGTGAAGCTGGGCATCGACCCCACGGGCAAGGACCTCACCCTCGGCCACACGGTGCCGCTGCGCAAGCTGCGGGACTTCGTGGAGTGCGGCCACCAGGGCGTGCTGATCATCGGCGACTACACGGCGATGATCGGCGACCCCACGGGGCGCAACGAGGCGCGGCCCCAGCTCACGCACGAGCAGACCACGCGCAACGCGCAGCGCTACCTGGAGCAGGCCGCGCGGGTGCTGGACGTCAGCAAGCTGGAGATCCGGCGCAACAGCGAGTGGCTGGCGCCCATGACCTTCGCCGACGTCACGAAGCTGGCGGCCCAGTCCACCGTTGCCCGTATGTTAGAACGGGAAGATTTCAAGAAACGTTACGAGGAAGGTCGTCCCATCTACATTCACGAGTTCTTCTATCCGCTGATGCAGGGCACCGACTCGGTGGCCGTGCAGGCCGACGTGGAGCTGGGCGGCACGGACCAGAAGTTCAACCTGCTGACCGGGCGTGACCTGCAGCGGAACGCGGGCCAGGAGCCCCAGGTCTGCCTGATGACGCCCATCGTCGAGGGGCTCGACGGCACGGAGAAGATGTCGAAGTCCCTGGGCAACTACATCGGCCTCGACCACTCGCCGGACGAGATGTTCGGCCGGACGATGTCGATCCCGGACAAGCTGATCATCACGTACTTCACATACTTCACCGACGTGCCGCAGGAGGAGATCGAGCGGATCAAGGCGGCGATGGCGGCCGGCGAGAACCCGATGACGTTCAAGAAGCAACTGGGCCGGGCGATCATCACCACCTACGGCGGCACCGAGGAGGAGGCGCGCCGGGCGGAGGAGCGCTGGGTGGCCCAGTTCTCCCGGGGCGAGGTGCCCGACGACATCCCCGACGTGGTCGTGAAGGCGGCCGAGATGCCCATCCAGGCGGCGCGGCTGCTGGCCACCACGGGCCTGGCCCCGTCGGTGAGCGAGGCGCGGCGGCTGATCGAGCAGGGCGGCTTCACGGTGGACGGCGAGCGGGTCACCGATCCCCGCGCCGCGCTGACGCTGCGGGCCGGCCAGGTGCTGAAGGTGGGCAAGCGGAAGTTCGGCCGGGTGGTGGTGGAGTAGGGCATGCAGGCGGCGGTGACGCCGCCTGTTTGCGCGCAGGATACGTGAGGCCGGGGCAGGGTTGCCCCGGCCTATTCGTCTGCCTGGAGGACCATGAGGTACCCGTCGGGGGTCCAGCTGGGGACCGCCGGCGAGCGGATGCTGGCCTCCCGGCCCGTCGCCAGTTCCAGGAGGGTCGCCGTCCGCTCCCTTCCCATGCCGTCCACCCGCAGCAGGAACCGCCCGTCGGGGGATTCCCGGCTGTAGCCCTCGTAGCCGGCCAGGACGTTGCCCTCCGCGTCCAGGCGCAGCGTGGTCGGGCTGAACCTCTGCCGGGCGGGGCCCCTCGTTGCGCCTCCCCGCCCAGGCATGTTCGTCCCGCCGCCCGGCATAGGCTCGGTATGTGGGGAGACAGGCGCGCCTGCCGGCGGAGCCGCCGGGGGTGCCCGGCAGGCGGTCCGGGAAAGGGGGAGGGGCGATGTCCCGCTTCGACCGCATGCGGCCTGGCCGCACGCTGCGCAGGGGTCCGGTGCGCTTCCGGGTGCGGCCGGGGAGGGGACTGCGCCGCCTGTGGGCCCGGTTCCGCATCCGCCGGGTCTGGCTGCGCAACGTCATCCTGGCGGCTGCCGTGCTCTACCTGCTGGTCCGCCTCGGCGACCTGCTGCTCCTGCAGCCGCTGCGGGCGGTGGCCGAGGTGGAGGCCCGGCGGCTGGGGGCCGCTGCCGTGAACCGGGTGGTGGCGGGCCAGGTGAGCCGGTCCCTGGCGGGCGCGCAGGTGGTGGAGTACGAGAAGGACGCCGACGGCCGGATCGCCGCTTACCACATCAACACGCCGCTGGTGAACCGCGTGGCCAGCGAGGCGGCGACCGCCGTGCAGGAGGAGCTGAACCGCCTGGCCGAGAAGCCCGTGCGGCTGCCGCTGGGCGCCCTCACCGGGTCGGCGCTCCTCTCCAACCTGGGCCCCCGGCTCGCGGTGCAGCTCGTGCCGGTGGGGTCGGTCTCCATCACGGTGCGGCAGGAGTTCCGGGGCGAGGGCATCAACCAGACGCGGCACCGGGTGTGGCTCGAGGCCACAGCCACGATGCGGATCATCCTGCCGCTCACGACGCAGGAGATCCTCCTGGTGCAGGAACTGCCGCTCTCGGACACCGTCATCGTCGGTCCCGTGCCCGACTCGCTCTACGGCGGGGGGATCGGCGGGGTCACGCTGCCGGGGAGGTAGATCCTTGGCGGCGTCGGGGTGGTGGCGTAGCGTTCGCGATGCGGCGAATCTCGGCGGGGGTTTCGGAAGGTACACCGGCTGCGGCGGGGCCCAGTGTGGCGGGGGCCGGACGGCCAGGGACCGCCGGCCCGCGTCGCCGGGTCCCGGCCTTGCGTGGACGCGGCGCCCCGGACGGGCAGGTAGAAATCCGGTTGGCCGGTTCTCTCCGGCGGCTGTGCGTTGAAAGGACGGCCTGTCCCCGGATATACTCACTTCCGGGAATCGCCAGTCTATTTCAGTTCGCCGAAAGGGGGCCGTCGAGATGCGGAAGGCGTTCTCTCGGTCGCACGGAACCTTGACGCGCGTCTCGCGGCCTGTTGCCGATCGGTTCGGTTAGCGCGGCCTTGACCGAACAGCGGCCACAGGTCAGCGAGCAGGCTGCCTGTGGCCTTCATCATGTTCGTCCCCCTGCCGGCGGCGGCAGGGGGTGGGGGGCCACGGGCTGAAGGCGCCCGTGGCCCCCTGCTGTCTCAACGACTGGCGCTCATTCCCTGCTGCGCCTGTCCGGCGGCTGCCCGCCGGACGGAGCCCGCTACGATCGAGGTGTCCGTCATGAACTTGCATCCCGATCATGTGCGCCTGGTAGTAGAGCAGCGCGTCAGCGGCTACGACAGGCACGCCGTGCTCCACCGGCCCGCTGCGGAGGCGGCCTGGCATGCCCGCTGCAGGGCGGTCCGCCGGCGGCGCTGGGTCTTCCTGCGACAGCTCGTTCTCGGCCTGTTGTCCCGCTTCGCCAACGGCCGAATTCGCAGGCGGTTTACGTAAACCCAGTCTGGAGGTTTACTTCTCCAGATGCTAGACTGAACTGGGATGGCGTAGACAGATAAGCGCATCCGACGAGAAAGGTGGCAACAGAAGGGGTATCGCACAGATGGAAGCTTACTTCACGCCTGCTGAACAGGAGAGGCTGGCCAGGTCCTCCGTGCTGGTCGTCGGCTGCGGCGGTCTGGGGTCGCCCGTCGCGTACGAGCTCACGGCTGCCGGGGTCGGCCGCATCGGCCTGTGCGACGCGGACCGGGTCGACCTGTCGAACCTGCAGCGCCAGATCCTGCACGACGCCGCCGACGTGGGGCGTCTCAAGGTGGAGAGCGGGCTCTCCAAGCTCTCCGCGTTGCGGCCTGAGATCCACGTGGACCTCCATCCGGTCAACCTCACCCGTGAGAACGCACTCGAGCTCTTCTCCCAGTACGACCTTATCCTCGATTGCTCGGACAACTTCGCCACCCGCTATCTGGTCAACGACGCCTGTGTGCTGGCCAGGCGTCCGCAGGTGCACGGCTCCATCTTCCGCTTCGACGGCCAGGTGACCACTTTCATCCCGGGGCAGGGACCCTGCTACCGGTGTATCTACCCCTCGCCGCCCCCGCCCGAGGCGGTGCCCTCGTGTGCGGAGGCGGGCGTGATCGGCGTGTTGCCCGGCTTCATTGGCAGCCTGATGGCCATGGAGGCACTGAAGGTGCTCACCGGCCGGGGTGCCACCCTCGTCGGCCGGCTGCTGGTGTACAACGGCCTCGACATGGACGTGGCGGAGGTGCAGGTGCGGCGCAACCCCGACTGTCCGGTCTGCGGCGATCACCCCACCATCCACGAGCTCATCGACTACGAGCAGTTCTGCAGGGGGGTGGGCCGATGACGCTGACCGAACAGGAAGTGCTGCGTTACAGCCGGCACATCATCCTGCCCGAGATCGGCGGGCGGGGGCAGGTGCGCATCAAGGAGTCGGTGGTGCTGGTGGCCGGGCTCGGGGCTGCCGGGTCGGCCGCGGCCCTGTACCTCGCCGCTGCCGGGGTGGGTCGCATGACCCTGTGGGACCCGGCGAACGTGACGCTCCCGGATTTCACGAGCTCCATCGCCCACATCCGGGCCCACATCGGCCGGAACCGGGCGGAGTCTGCCCGTACGAAGCTGCTGGGCATCAACCCCGACACGGCGGTGACGGTTTCCACCGATCCCGACGCCCTGGCGGCGCTGGTGCCGGCGCACCAGATCGTGGTGGCCACGGCCGGCGACTGGAAGGCGATACAGGAGGCCGCCCTGCGCTCGGGCACCGCGGTCGTCTTCGCCGGCGTGCACGAGGCGGAGGGTGCCGTCTTCAGCTACCAGCCCGGCGAGCCCTGTCTGGGCTGCATCGACCCTGCGGTCGCCGCCCAGGCCGGCCTGCAGCCCGAGGGGGCGGACGGAGCCGGCCGGGTGGTGTCGGCGGCGGGCGGCGTCATCGGCACGGCGGCGGCCACGGAGGCGCTGAAGCTGATCGTGGGCATCGGCTCGCCGCTCACCGGCCGGGTGATGTGCTACGATGGCTGGACGGCCAGGTTCCGCGAGGTCCGCGTGACCCGCCGCCCCGACTGTCCGGTCTGCGCCCGGGACTAGGACGGGGACTAGAACTGAAGGTTGATTCTTCCTGTGCGGCGTTTTGGTATTGTGCGGGTGTGACCGGGGCTCTGGCGTCTTGCGCAGAGCACCTGGCCTCAGTACGAAGCCAGGAGGAAGGACCATGGCGCACCCGCACGCTCATGTGGCGCAGGTTCGCAAGATGACCGCCGCAGACCTTCCCGCAGTCGACCACGTGTTCCGCCTGTCCCTGGGGACGTTCAACGGGCTGGAAGATCCCCTCAGCTTCAGCGGCGATGCCGCGGTGGTGCGCTGCCGACACCAGCTCTACCCCGAGTGGGCGCTGGTCGCCGAGGCGGAGGGTCGGGTGGTGGGTTCCAACTTCATCTCCCGCTGGGGCAGCCTGGGGCTGTTCGGCCCGCTGACGGTTCACCCGTCGCTGTGGAACAGGGGCATCGGCCGGGCGCTGCTGGACGAGACCATGGCCCGGTTTGCCGAAATGGGGGTTACCCAGCGGGGCATCTTCACCTTCGCCAGGGACACGAAGCACATCACGCTCTACGGACGCTACGGCTACTACCCGCAGTATCTGCACCTGGTGATGGGCCGCACTCTGCCTCCGGCCGGTGTTGGCGGACCCGTGGCCACGTACGGCGGCCTGGCAGCCGCCGAGCGGGCCGGGGTCCTGGCCGAGGCCCTCCGCCTGACCGACCTGCTCCTGCCTGGCCTCGACCTCACCCGGGAGATCGAGGTGGTGGATGCGCAGGGCTGGGGCGATACGGTTCTGCTGCTGGACGGCGACCGCCTCAGGGGCTTTGCCGTGTGCCATGCCGGCGCCGGCACCGAGGCGGGGAGCGACACGCTCTATGTGAAGTTCGGCGCGGCGCGGGACGACCGCAGCTTCGCGGCGTTGATCGATGCCTGCGAGGGCCTGGCGGCGGCGCGCGGGATGGGGCAGGTGTTGACCGGCGTCAACATGGCCCGGGAACCCGTCTACAGGGCGCTGCTGAATCGGGGCTATCGGGCCCTGATTCCCGGGCTTTGCATGCAGTCGCCCAACTGCCCCGGATACAACCGCCCGGACGCGTTCGTGATCGACGACTGGCGGTAGTGCAGACAGCGCGCACGGGGGGCGGCACATGCCGTCCTCCGTGTTGCATTTTTCAATTTGTAGTACTGGACACCCGGCTGAAGCATGGATACAATGGAGAACGTAATCCTGATATATCCGATAGGATAACGTGGAAATGAGGAGGATGCAGGATGGCGCGGATCTACGACAGCATTGCGGATACCATTGGCCGCACGCCGCTGGTACGGCTGCAGCGGGTGACGGAGGGCGCCGTCGCCACGGTGCTGGCCAAGGTGGAGTCCTTCAACCCGGCGTCGTCGGTGAAGGACCGCATCGGCTACGCGATGATCAAGGACGCGGAGGAGAAGGGCATTCTGAAGCCCGGCATGACGATCGTCGAGCCGACCAGCGGCAACACGGGGATCGCCCTGGCTTTCGTCGCGGCGGCGAAGGGGTACCGCTGCATTCTGACGATGCCGGACACGATGTCGCTGGAGCGCCGGAAGCTGCTGAAGGCCTTCGGCGCCGAGTTGGTCCTGACGCCGGGCTCTGAGGGCATGAAGGGTGCCATCGCCAGGGCGAAGGAGATCCTGGAGAACACGCCCGGGGCCTGGATGCCCCAGCAGTTCGAGAACCCGGCCAACCCGGAGATTCACCGGAAGACGACGGCCGAGGAGATCTGGCAGGACACCGACGGCCAGGTGGACATCTTCGTCGGCGGCGTCGGCACCGGCGGGACGATCACCGGTGTTGGCGAGGTCATCAAGTCCCGCAAGCCCGGCTTCAAGGTGGTGGCGGTCGAGCCCGCCGAGTCGCCGGTGATCTCCGGCGGCAAGCCCGGTCCGCACAAGATCCAGGGCATCGGTGCCGGGTTCATCCCCAAGAACCTGAACACCGAGATCCTGGATGAGGTGATCCCGGTGGCCAGCGAGGACGCGATCGCGACGGCCCGCCGCCTGGCCCGGGAGGAGGGCCTGCTCGTGGGCATCTCCTCCGGCGCAGCCGCCTTCGCCGCGCTGCAGGTGGCCCGCCGGCCCGAGAACGCCGGGAAGACGATCGTGGTCCTGCTGCCCGACACCGGCGAGCGCTACCTCTCCAGCGCCCTCTGGGCGGACCTGACGGTCTAGGAGTGCACACAAGGCGGTCGAGGCGCAAGGCCGCTTCCGCGGGGTGCAGCGGTGCGGGCGCCAAGCGGGGGCGGGCTGAGCGCGTGGGGGCGGGGCCCCACGTGTGGGGAGCGACCTGCGCAGTGGCAGGGCCCCGCCATGGAGTTGACGCAGACGCAGCGCTGTGGTAGCATTCGGCGTGTAACTTATGCTGATTGCTGAAGGGAGGGCGAAGCCGATGCTGACCATCCGCAACCGCAACGGCTTCGCCCATACCTTTGTCCTGAGCTTCAAGGGCAGCTGCTGAGCACCGTCCCGGGGGGTACTGTGCCTTTTTCGGGTCGGGCTCGGCCGGCTGCACCCTTCCCGCTGTGCGCGGCGAGGCGTCACCGGCGAGTCCGGTGACGCCTTTTTCGCGTGCACTTCACGGGAAGGAGCAACATCATGCGACGAAACCTGCAGCGTTATTATGCATACACTGTGCTTTCCAGTCTGACGTTCACCTGGACCACCTGGTTTGTCTTCGTGGCCTCCCGGGGCGGCAACCCGGGTTGGGCCGAGTCTGCCTTTCACCTGGCCATCCTGCTGGGTGAGGTGCCCACGGGCGTCGTGGCCGACCTGCTGGGCCGGCGGCGCTCAATGCTCATCGGCCTCGTGCTCAGCGCCGCGTCGTACCTCAGCTACGCGGCGATCTCCGACACGCTCACGGCCTGCCTTCTGCTGGGCCTGTCCGGCCTCAGTGTGACCTTCCTCTCCGGTGCGGACACGGCCCTGTTGTATGAGACGGCAGAGGCGCTGGGTGGCGAGGACTTCGCCCGCCGTGCGCTGGCGCGGGCGTCTGCCCTTCAAATGGCCACCCTGGCCGTGGCGCCGGTCATTGCCGGGTGGCTGGCCGAGCGGCACCCCGTGGCGCCGTTCCTCGCCCACGGTGCGGCGACCCTACTGGCCGCGGCCGTGGTCTGGACGATGCGGGAGCCCGCGCCTTACCGGCCTGCGGCCGCCGGTGCGGTGAGCGGAGCCGGAGCGTCTGTTGCCTCGTCCCCGACAGCGGTTGCCGAACCGGTCTCGCCGGCCACGATGGCGGAGGGACGGCGCAGCCCGTGGGCGCATGCCCGTGCGGCACTGGCCTACCTGCGCGATCAGCCCGAGCTTTTGGCCATGATCGCCTTTGCGTGGGTGTACGAAGCCGTGGCCTCCATGGTGAGCCAGTTCGCCCAGGTCTACCTGCCTGCGCTGGGGCTCAGCCTGTTCGGAGCCGGAGTTGTTTTCAGCGCAGGACGACTGCTCGGGGCCGCAGGCGGGTGGGTGGCCGAACGGCTGAGGGAGGACGGGGCCGGCCTGTGGCTGCGATGCGGGCCGCTGGGCCAGGCTGCCCTGATCATGCTCGCCGGCCTCGCGCGGAGCGCCGGCGGCGGTGCCGCCCTGGTGTTGAACGAGGGCGTGGACGGCCTGGTTTATCCGCTGCTTTCTGCCCGCATCAACCAGGCGATTCCGTCTGCGCAGCGGGCCACCGTTCTTTCGTTCCAGAGCCTGGGCTCCAGCCTGCTCATCGCCGCGGCTTTCCCCGCGGCGGCCGCCCTCCCGTCGGTGTTCGGCATCTACAGTATCGTCGGCGGTGCGTTTGCGGCTGCAGCCCTGGTGTGGGCCCTGCCCCGCAAGCGTACGGTGGTCCGGACAGCCAAGAGCCGGTAGGGCGGGTGCTGCATCTGGCCCGAGGTCACCCGGGTGCTCAGGGAAGATTTGCGCCTGGACATTTTGTGCCATCGCAAGTTGTCTCCAGTGGTGCTAGACTAAGGACGTAGCACCAATTGTGGAGGAGGTGGCACACATGGCTGTGTTCGTCTGCACCCAGTGCGGCCGGGAGCGCGAGGGCCGCTGCAAGCCGCAGAAGTGCGAGTGCGGTGCCAAGGGCTCGTTCGTGAAGAAGGAAGAGCAGAAGAAGTAACAATAGGTCATGGCAACAAAGGCCTGTCACAGTGTGACAGGCCTCTGTTCTTATAGTCTGGGACGGATATAACGTACTGTTTTCACCGGTGAGGGCAGGACCCGCAGAAATGGAGGTCCAATCTGCTAGCGGAGTCAGTTGAACTCTACGTAAACGGGGGCGCACGATGGCACAGATTCGCTTCAACAATGTGGTAAAGCGATTTGGGGATGTCACGATAATCCCTGGGTTTACTGCTACCGTCAATGACGGCGAGTTCCTGACCTTGTTGGGTCCGTCTGGTTGCGGGAAAACCACGATGCTTCGCATCGTGGCCAGGCTGCAGACAAAGGCGCCTCTTGTGGCCGCTCAGCGGCTCACAGGAGGCGC
>NZ_JBFNEH010000044.1:0-31562 GCF_040797425.1 Symbiobacterium sp.
GTTCGGGACCGTGAGGTCGCAGGTTCAAATCCTGTCACCCCGACCACAGTGAACAACAGGTGTGCGGATGCACACCTGTTGTTCACTTTCGGCCGACGGCCGCGCGTCCCGAGACGGAGGGCCGGCGGGGCGACCACAGGGCCGAGAGACGTGCAAACGCACGTCTTTTTTCTTTGCCCGTCGTGCCTGACGCCTGTGGTCTACCTATACGACCGGCGCATACCCTCATGACCACTTGCACTCCGCCCGGTGCGCCGGCAGGCAGGAATCCGGCCTGCGCTCAGGCAATAGTTTACGCTGTAAAGTAACCCCGCAGACCGGCCGGAGGTATCCGTCATGAATGCCGACCACGGTGTGATGGCGCTCGTCCGTTACCGCAACTACATGCTCTACTGGCTGGGCTTCCTCATCTCCAACGCCGGCGCGTGGATTCAGTCGGTGGCGCAGGGCTGGCTGGTCTACGACATCTCGGACAGCGCCGCCTGGTTGGGAACGGTGGGGTTCGTCCGGGCGTTCCCGCTCATCTTCCTGTCCCTGCTGGGCGGCACGGTGGCCGACCGCTTTCCCAAGCGGCGCATCCTGTACATCACCCAGTCGGTGCAGCTGCTGAGCGCCCTGATGCTGGGCACGCTCACGCTGCTGGGCCGCATCCAGGTCTGGCACGTGGTGCTGCTCTCAGCCGTCTCTGCTGCAGCCCAGGCGTTCGACCAGCCGGCCCGCCACGCCCTGGTGCCCCATCTGGTACCCCGATCGCTCCTGCACTCCGCCATCTCCTTCAACTCGATCGCCTTCAACGGCGCCGCCCTCTTCGGGCCGTCGCTCACGGGCGTGCTGGTTCCCCTCATCGACTTCGCCGGTTGCTTCTACGTGAACGCGGCCAGCTTCGTCGCCGTGTTCATCGCCCTGGCCCTCATGGACTTCCCGCCGCAGGAGGCTGCGGAGCGGAAGCAGTCGATGCTGCAGGACCTGGGGGAAGGGCTCTCGTTCATCCGGCACAGCCCGATCATCCTCGCCCTCATCTCGATGGCGGCTGTCACCTCCTTCTTCGCCCGGCCCTACCAGCAGTTCATCACCGTCTTCGCCAGGGACGTGGTGCACGGCGACGTCGGCGTCGCCGGGCTCATGCAGGCGGCGCCGGCGCTGGGCACGGTCACCTTCATGCTGATCATCGCCTCGGCCACCGACATCCGTTGGAAGGGGAAGCTGCTCCTGGGTTCGGGAATCCTGTTCTCGCTGGGCCTCGTCGCCTTCAGCTGGACAACCAACCTCTACCTCTCGCTGGCGCTGCTGGTGCTGGTCGGCGGCTGCGCGATGACCTGGCAGACGACCCTGAACACCCTGCTGCAGACCAACGTGGACGACCACATGCGCGGGCGGGTCATGAGCGCCTACACCATGACCGCGCTGGCCATGATGCCCCTGGGGCAGGGGCCGATCGGACTCGCCATCGACTACCTGGGCCCGTCCCTCGCTATCACCCTCGGGGCGCTGATCTCGCTGGGGTGGATCATCTACATGGGGCTGGTGCGCGTGCGGGAGGTGCGGGCGCTGCCGTAGGGGCTACGCGGCACCCACCCGGTCCCGCCCGGGTGGGCTGCAGGCCCCAGCGGGGCGCGGGCGGTGCCGCCGCCACGGCCCCGGATTGGTGGACGGTACCGCACCGCCGGCAGAGGCGCTGCCCGTACTGGCGGCGGTGCCGCGGCAGCACGCGCTGACTTAGCAGGAACAGGATGGTGCTGTGCAGCGGCAGGAAGGTCTGCCTCCCTCCGGGAATATGCATTTATGAATATCCCGCGAAGGAGGCTGAAGCTGGATGGCTGTCGTACCGTTCCGGAATGAGCCGCTGACCGACTTCTCCATTCCCGCGAACCGGGACGCCTTCCGCCAGGCGCTGGAACTGGTCCAGAGCCGTTTCGGCCGGGAGTACCCGATCATCATCGGCGGAGAGCGGATCATGACGAAGGACCGCATCGTCTCCACCAACCCCGCCAAGCCCGACGAGGTGGTGGGTTACGTCGCCAGGGCCGACCGGGAGCTGGCCGACAGGGCCATGGCCACGGCGCTGGCCGCCTTCGAGGAGTGGAGCCAGGTCGACCCCAAGGCCCGGGCGCGCATCCTCCTCAAGGCCGCCGCCATCATGCGCCGCCGGAAGCACGAGTTCTCGGCCACCATGGTGGTGGAGATCGGCAAGAACTGGGCGGAGGCCGACGCCGACACAGCGGAAGCCATCGACTTTCTCGAATACTACGCGCGCGAGATGTACCGGCTCTCCGAGCCGCAGCCGCTCACCCGCATCCCGGGCGAGGACAACGAACTCTACTACATCCCCCTGGGCGTGGGGCTGGTCATCCCGCCCTGGAACTTCCCCTGCGCCATCCTGGTGGGCATGACCTCCTCGTCCATCGTAGCCGGCAACACCGTCATCCTGAAGCCCGCCTCCATCACCCCGGTGGTCGCGGCGCTCTTCGTCGAGGTGATGGAGGAGGCCGGCCTGCCGCCCGGCGTGCTCAACTTCCTGCCCGGCCCAGGCGGCGAGGTGGGCGACTACCTGGTGGGCCATCCGCAGACCCGGTTCATCACCTTCACCGGCTCCAAGGAGGTGGGCCTGCGCATCAACGAACGGGCGGCCCAGACCGCGCCCGGACAGAAGTGGATCAAGCGGGTCATTGCAGAGATGGGCGGCAAGGACGCCATCGTCGTCGATCAGGAGGCCGACCTGGAGGAGGCGGCCGCCGGCATCGTGACCTCGGCCTTCGGCTTCCAGGGGCAGAAGTGCTCGGCCTGTTCCCGGGCGATCGTCCACCAGGACGTCTACGAGCCCCTCCTCGACCTGGTGGTGGAGAAGACCCGCGCCCTGCTCCAGGGCGACCCGCGGAACCCGGCGGTCCACCAGGGACCCGTGGCCGACCGGGCGGCCTTCGAGTCGATCCTGCGCTACATCGAGATCGGCAAGGGCGAGGGGCGCCTGGTGCTGGGCGGCGGTGCGTCGCCGCTGGCGAAGGAGACGGGCGGTTACTTCATCGAGCCGACCATCTTCGCGGACGTCGATTCCCGGGCCCGCATCGCCCAGGAGGAGATCTTCGGGCCGGTGCTGGCCTTCATCAAGGCGAAGGATTTCAAGGATGCCATCCGCATCGCCAACGATACCGAGTTCGGCCTCACCGGGTCGGTCTACTCCCGCAACCGGGCCAACCTGGAGTATGCCCGCCACCACTTCCACGTGGGCAACCTCTACTTCAACCGCAAGTCCACCGGTGCGCTGGTGGGCGTGCACCCCTTCGGCGGGTTCAACATGAGCGGAACCGACTCGAAGACCGGCGGCCACGACTACCTGCTCCTGCTGACGCAGGCGAAGGCGGTGAGCGAGAAGCTGTAGGCAGGCGCCGGGTGTGCCGCAGCTGAGGGAAAACGAACAAGCAAGGGCCGGTCCCGCCGCCACGGCGGGGCCGCCCTTTTTCCGGCCGCTCTGGTCTTCTCGGAGGTGCCGGACTCCCGAGTTCTGCTGTGCCCGCGGCGCGACGAAATCCTGGCTCACGTCCCGCCGGGGGTTGGAATGAGTTTCGAACGCCGGCTCGTCCACCGTGATGCGCCTCCTCTTTCCCCCGGATGCCAGGTTGGGTATGCTTGTCACTGTCAGGCTGTTGCCAGGAGGGGTTCGCCTTGGAAATCCGCTGGACGAAGCTGCCGTTCCCCGCACACAACGAGGCCGAGTACCGGAAAGGGCTGAACGACTGGCTGGGGCACGTCTTCTACGACCTGCTGCCTGAGCACGGCTTTGAGGTGCGCGAGGAGCAGATCTACACTGCCTTCCGCATCGCCCGCGCCCTCACCGAGGGGTCCACGCTGCTGGCCGAGGCCGGCCCCGGCACGGGCAAGACCTTCGCCTATCTGCTTCCTGCCGTCTGCCACGCCCGGTTCCGGGGGGCGCCGGTGGTGGTGGCCAGCGCGTCCAGCATACTGAAGGCGCAGCTCACCGGGCCCCAGGGCGACATCCAGACCCTCTCCCGCGTCCTGGGCCTGGACATCGACGTGCGGGTGGCCGGCGACCCGGCGGACTACATCTGTGAACTGAAAGTGGAGCGAGCCGACCTCGACCTGGTCGACGAGCCGGAGGGCTGGCGCGACCTGGTCGACTGGGCCCGGCGCACCGCCACGGGGGCGCGCTCGGAGGTCCCGTGGGTGGACGATGCCCTCTGGGAGCTGGTGAACTGGGATCCGTCGCTCACCTGCGACACCTGCCCGCGGCGGGGCCACTGCCTGATGATGGCCGCCCGGCGCCGCCACCGGGAGGCGCTCGACCTGGTGGTCTGTGACCACCGGCTCTTCGCCCAGGACCTTCTCACCCGGACCGAACTGCTGGAGGGCGGCCTCCTGCCGGTGCTGCCCACCTATTCGGCCGTGATCTTCGACGAGGGGCACTACCTGCCCGAGACGTGGCAGCGGGTCCAGGGCTGGTCCCTGAGCGGCGAGCGGCTGCGCCGCACCCTGCGGCGGCTGGACGCCTGGCAGGCCCGGGAAGGGATGGCCTGGCGGCTGGAAGCGGCGCGGGCGGCCGCGGACAACTTCCTGCGCGGGCTGGACGTCCACACCCGCCCAGGCGAGGGCAAGCGGGACGTGGACCGCTCCGACCTCCTGCTGCGGGCCGCCGCCCGGCTCGACCGGGCCCTGGACGACCTGCAGACCGAGCTGGTCACCGAGGAGGCCATGAGCGAGGGGCAGGACGCCGAGAGCGAGCTGAACGCCTACCAGGCCCGCCTCGACGAGATCCGGGCGTTGCTGAGGCTCTTCCGCCGGCTGGACTCGGTGGTCTGGCGGGAGGGGGACGAGCTCTGGGTGATCCCCCAGCGGGCGAAGCCGCTCTTCGGCGGCCCGCACCTGAAGCCCGGCACGCCGGTGGTCTTCTCCTCGGCCACGCTGGAGCCGGCCTACCAGGCCCGGGTCCTCGGGCTGCAGCGGTTCGAGCAGATGCAGGTGGGCGTGCCCTTCGACCTGGCCCGGCAGGCCCTGATCTACCTGCCGCCGCAGGAAGGCGAGGCTGCCGGCCCGGAGCAGGGCGAACCCCCGGCGGAGGACGGCGAGGACCGGCTCGTGGCCGAGGCGGTGCGGGTCCTGCACGCCACCGGCGGGCGGGCCCTGATCCTCCTCCGGTCGATGGCCGAAGTCGCCCGCTGGCGGCGGGCCCTGGCGGCCTACGACCTGCCCTGGCCGGTGCTCTACGAGGGCGAGGGCGACCGCGGGGCGCAGCTCATGCGGTTCCGTACGGACGTGAACTCGGTGCTGGTGGGGGCCCACTTCTGGGAGGGGGTGGACGTGCCCGGCGAGGCGCTCTCCTGCGTGATCATCCCCCACCTGCCCTTCCCGGAGCACGACCCGCTCATCCGGGAGCGGCGGGCCCAGGCGCAGGCGGCCGGGGCCGACCCCTTCGAGGCGGTGGACCTGCCGGAGATGCTGATCAAGCTGAAGCAGGGTATCGGCCGGCTCATCCGCACCACCCAGGACCGGGGCGTCATCGCCCTGCTAGACCTCTCCTTCGTGGGTTCGGACTTCGAAGACGCCGTGGAGGCGGCCTGCCCGGAGGGCGCCCGGCGGGTGTCGGACCTGGCCGAGGTGACGGCGTTCTTGGCAACGAGGGGTGAGTCGTGACGGGCGTTCCGCCTATGGCTGACCTGTCCGCGCCTTCCACTCCCGAATCTTCCTCGCCGCGGTGGTCTGGTGAATCCCCAGCGCCCGACCCACCTTCACGGAGCTGCCGAACCGCCGGTACGCCTCCCCTACCAGTTCCAGCTCCAGCGCCGCCACGGCCTCTTTGAGCGGTACGACCTCCCGCACCTGCACCGGCGAACCGCCGGGGGACGGCAGGGGCAGGTGCTCGGGCCGGATCTCCCGCTCATCCAGCGTGACCACCAGCCGCTCGACCAGGTTCTCAAGCTCCCGCACGTTCCCTGGCCAGATGTGAGCCATGAGGCGCGCCATCGCCTCCGGCGTCAGGGTGCGCTCCACCCCGTACCGGGCGCAGAACTTGTCCAGGAAGGCCCGGGCCAGGACGGGGATGTCCTCGGGCCGCTCCCGCAGGGGCGGGATCCGGATCGGCACCACGTTGAGCCGGTAGTAGAGATCGGCCCGGAAGCGGCCCTCGGCCACCATGCTCTCCAGGTCGCGGTGCGTGGCGGCGATGATGCGGATGTCCACCGTGGTGGGGGTCACCGCCCCGAGCCGGATGATGCGCCGCTCCTGGATGACGTGCAGCAGCTTGACCTGCAGCTCCAGGGGCACGTCGCCGATCTCATCAATGAAGAGCGTTCCGCCGTGGGCCTGCTCAATCAGCCCCGGCTTGCCTTCGCGCCGCGCACCCGTGAACGAGCCCGGGGAGTAGCCGAATAGCTCGGACTCCAGCAGGCTCGCGGGCAGGGCGGCGCAGTCGATCCGGACGAACGGTCGGCTGCGGCGCGGGCTCAGCCGGTGGATTTCGGCCGCCAGCACCCCCTTGCCGACTCCCGACTCCCCCAGGAGCAGGATCGTGGAGTCCACCGGCGCCACCCGCCGGACCAGGTCCATCACCCGCTGCATGGCGGGCGACGAGCCGATGACCTTGGTGCGCCCGACCTGCCCGGCCCGCAGCCCGGCCAGCTCGTGGTGGTACCGCTCCCGGTCCTGGGCCATGCGCTCCACCTGCCGCTGGAGCCGGTCCAGCTCCGTGATGTCCCGCGCCGTGGCCAGCACCCAGCCCTCCGGCAGCGGCTCGGCCGTCAGGGCCAGGCGTCGGCCGGCCCGCTCCTGGATCAGCGCCTGCCGCTCCCGGGTCTCCAGGCAGCGGCGGAGGACCGGAGGGAGCCAGGTGCCGGCGGCCTCGAGGTCGACTGGCCGGCGGCCCAGCAAGTCGTCCTGGCGGGCGCCCAGCAGCTGGGCCATGGCGCCGTTCACCAGCCCGATCCGCCCGTCCGGCGCGACGGCGAGGACGCCTTCGAGCAGCCCGTCCAGCAGGGCGGCGACGATCCCTTCCTCCAGCGGCGCCATGCACACCCCTCCCCAACAGCAACATAAGTCATAATTCTCTGGAATGCAAACTATTCCTGCTTATAGCCCCAAGCGCGGCGGCTTAGCCCCCGAGTCGCCAGTGCGGCGCGGCTTCCGGGACCATCGCCGCCCGCCCGGGCGCCGGCCGGGGTAAGCACGCGCGCTTAGGCTCCGCGCCCGATCGGCGCATCGGTTGTGTGCCTCCCTGATAGGTTCAGGGAGGCACAAGCCTTTTTCGGGGGGCGTTGTCGGGAGCCGCGGGGGCGTTTCTCCGCCCTGGGGCGGCGGGGCGGCCCGGTCTGGCACGCCCCTTGCATGAGAAAGCCGGCGGGGAAGGGGGAGTGCGATGCAGATCGAGCTTGACCGGCCCCACTGGCAGCCGGCCATCGAGCGCATGGGGCGCGCCGACCTGGCGCGGCTTCAGGCGGAGCGGCTCCGCACGCAGGTTGCGCGGGCCCTGGCGTCGCCGTTCTACCGGCGGCTCTGGCAGGGCGTCGGGCCCGTCGACCCTGCGGACTTCCGCACGCCGGCGGACGTGGTCCGGCTGCCCTTCCTGTACAAGTCGGACCTGGTGGACGCGCAGCTCCGGGAGCCGCCGCTGGGCGACCTGCCGATGAGCCCGGCGGAGGTGCGCCGGGAGGTCTACCCGGTGCACGTGGTCGGGGGCTCGCTCTACACCGTCTACGGCGAGCAGGACCTGGCCCGCACCGCCGAGATCGGCGCCCGCATCATGTGGGGGATCGGGCTCCGGCCGGGGGAGCTGATCCACAACGCCTTCGGGTACGGCCTCTTCGCCGGGGGCATCTCCTGGCACCGGGCTGCCCGGGCGATGGGCGCGGCCATCATCCCCATCGGTACCGACTCGGTCAAGCGGCAGGTGGAGATGCTCTTCAACTTTCGGCCCGTGATGTTCATCGGGGCACCGTCTCACGCCGTCTACCTGGCCGAGCGCATCCAGGAGCGGGGCCTGTCGCCCCGGGACATCGGGCTGCGCTACGGACTCTTCGGCGGCGAGCCCGGCGCGGGCGAGCCGCTCACCCGCCGGCGGCTGGAGCGGCTGTACGGCTGCCCGGCCTTCGACTTCTACGGCATCACCGAGGTCGGTCCGCTGCTGGCCGGGGAGTGCCGGTTTCAGACAGGGCTCCACTGGGCGGAGGATCACGTGCTGGTGGAGGTCATCAACCCGGCGACGCTGGCCCCGTGCGCCGAGGGGGAGACGGGCGTGCTGGTACTCACCGACCTCACCCGGGAGGATATGCCGCTCATCCGGTACTGGACCGGCGACATGGCCACGCTGGTCCGCGAGCCCTGCGGCTGTGGCCGTACTCTCGCCCGGTCGCCCGGCGGGGTGCGGGGCCGCCTGGACGAGCTGGTGATGATCCGCGGGGCCAAGTTCTACCCGGTGCAGGTGGAGCGCGTGCTCTCCGGTTACGGCAGCCTTGCGGACCAGTACCGGATCGTGCTGGAGCGGGACCCGGTCACCTGGCTGGACCGCTGCAGGGTAGAGGTGGAGGCGGCCCCCGGGGAGCTACCCTCGCCGGCCCTGGCGGAGCGCATCGGCCAGCGGCTTTCCGACGAGCTGGGCGTGGAGTTCGCCGTGCAGATCCTCCCCTACGGCTCGCTGGAGCGGTCGCCGCGCCGGGCGCGGATCGTCGACCGGCGCGCAGAGGCAGGAGGATTGTGAGGCGACCGGGTCCCGGGAAGCCGGGTTGTGAGGCGGGGAACCGCTGCGGCGCCGGGACCGGCCCATGGCGGGAGTCAGAGCAGAGGAGGTGGCAGAGGGTGAGCGAGGTGCATTTAGCTGTCGAGAACGTCGCCATCGGTTTCGGCGGGGTGAAGGCCCTGGACGGGGTCTCGCTGGCCGTGCGCAAGGGCTCCATCACCAGCATCATCGGCCCGAACGGGGCGGGGAAGACCAGCCTGATCAACTGCATCTCGGGGCGCTACATCCCGCAGCAGGGGCGGATTCTGTTCGAGGGGCGCGACATCACCCGGATGCCGCCGGCCCGGCGGGCGGAGCTGCGCATCGCCCGCACGTTCCAGAACATCGCCCTGTTCAAGCACATGACCGTGCTGGAGAACCTGATGGTCGGCCGCCACGCCCTCATGCGGTCGGGGTTGCTCGCCTGCGGGCTGTGGTGGGGCCCGGCCCGGCGGGAGGAGATCGAGCACCGGAAGGCGGTGGAGGAGATCATCGACTTCCTGGAGATCGCCCACGTCCGGCGCAAGCCGGTGGGGATGCTTCCCTACGGCCTGCAGAAGCGGGTGGAACTGGGCAGGGCCCTGGCGCTGGAGCCCCGGCTGCTGCTCCTGGACGAGCCGATGGCCGGCATGAACGCCGAGGAGAAGGAGGACATGGTCCGCTTCATCCTCGACATCAACCAGGAGCGAGGCGTTACCTGCGTGCTCATCGAGCACGACATGGGCGTGGTGATGGACATCTCCGACTGGGTCGTGGTGCTCGACTTCGGCCGCAAGATCGGCGAGGGGACGCCGGACGAGGTGCGGCGGAACCCGGACGTGATCCGGGCCTACCTGGGCGACAAGGACCTGGCGGCGGTGTAAGGGGGGTGGTGTGGTGAGCGCAGAGCAGCTGGACACCTTGCCGAAGCGGCTGCAGGCGATGGCCCGGAAGTACGGCCGCAGCCGGGTCGCCTTGCGGGAGAAGGAGTACGGGATCTGGCAGGAGTACACGTGGCAGGACTATCTGGACCACGTGCGCGACTTCTGCCTGGGCCTGGTCGCCCTGGGCTTCCGGCGGGGCGACAAGATCGCCATCGTGGGGGACAACCGGCCGGAGTGGGTCGTCGCCGAGCTGGCCGCACAGTCGGCCGGCGGCACGTCGGTGGGCATCTACCAGGACTCGCTGGCCCGGGAGATGGCGTACGTCATCGACCACTCGGACGCGGTGATCGTCGTCGTGGAGGACCAGGAGCAGGTGGACAAGGTCCTGGAGGTGCGGGACCTGATCCCCAAGGTGCGCCACCTGGTCTACTACGACCCCAAGGGGCTCCGGACGTACACCGACCCGTGGCTGCTCTACTTCCCGAAAGTGATGGAGCTCGGCCGGGAGTACGGCCGACAGCACCCGGGCCTGTTCGAGGAGATGGTTGCCGCGGGGAACGGAGAGGACACCGCGATCATCTGCTACACCTCGGGCACCACGGGCCACCCCAAGGGGGCGATGCTCAGCCACCGGAACCTGCTGGCGATGGGCGACACGATCCAGACGGTGGACCCGCTGACCCCGGATGACGACTTCCTCTCGTTCCTGCCCCTGGCCTGGATCGGCGAGCAGATGACCGCCCTGGCCATGCACCTCTCCGTCGGCTTCACGGTGAACTTCCCCGAGGAGCCGGACACGGTGCAGGAGAACATGCGGGAGATCGGCCCGCACGTGATGTTCTCCCCGCCCCGCATCTGGGAGGACATGGTCACCCGGGTGCAGGTGCGCATCCAGGACGCCGGCCGGCTGAAGCGGAAGCTGTGGGAGTTCTTCCTCCCGGTGGGGCTCCGGGTAGCCGACGCCCGCTTCGCCCACCGGCCGGTCCCGCTGAAGGACCGCCTCCTCTACGCCCTGGGCGAGCTGCTGGTCTTCAGCGCCGTCAAGGACCACCTGGGTCTCGCCCGGCTGAAGCGGGCCTACACCGGCGGCGCCGCCCTGGGCCCCGACGTCTTCCGGTTCTACCACGCCCTGGGCGTGAACCTGAAGCAGATCTACGGCCAGACGGAGATCGTGGGCATCGCCGTGCTGCACCGGGACGACGACATCCGCTTCCACACGGTGGGCACGCCGCTGCCCGGCGGCGAGATGGCCATCTCGCCGGAGGGGGAGATCCTGCTCAAGAGCCGGGCGGTCTTCCAGGGCTACTACAAGATGCCGGAGGAGAGCGCGCGGGCCCTGGCCGGCGGGTGGCTGCACACCGGCGATGCCGGGTACATCGAGGAGGAATCGGGCCACCTGGTGGTGATCGACCGGCTCAAGGACGTGATGCGGCTCAGCACCGGCGAGATCTTCTCGCCCAACTTCATCGAGAACAAGCTGAAGTTCTCCCCCTACATCAAGGAAGCGGTCGCGGTGGGCGACGGCCGCACCCACGTGGTGGCGATGGTCAACATCGACCTGCAGTCGGTGGGTCACTGGGCCGAGGGGCGGGGAATCGCCTACACCACCTACCAGGACCTGTCCCAGAAGGGCCCGGTGCTGGACCTGATCGCCGGCGAGATCGAGCGGGTGAACGCCGAGTTGCCCGAGGCGGCCCGCATCCGGTCGTTCGTGATCCTGCACAAAGAGCTGGACGCTGACGACGAGGAACTGACCCGCACCCGGAAGCTGCGGCGGGGGTACGTCTACCAGAAGTACGCCCCGGTGATCGAGGGGCTCTACGCGGGGGCGGAGGAGATCCCGGTGCAGAGCCGGGTGCGCTACCGGGACGGCCGGGAGACGGTCATCGAGACGGTGCTCGCGGTGCGCCGGCTCCTGCCCGTGCCGGACCAGCCCCGGGGCAGCCAGCAGCCCGAGTCGCGGGCGGCCGGAGGAGGTGCCATGGGATGAGCGGCGGCTTCGGTTTCTTCCTGAACCTGTTGGTAAACGGCATCGTCGTCGGGGCGCTCTACGCCCTGGTGGCGCTGGGCTTCGTGCTCATCTACAAGGCCAGCGGGGTGCTCAACCTGGCCCAGGGCGAGCTGGTGCTGCTCGGGGCCTACATCGGGCTCACGTTCACCACCGAGCTCCAGATCCCGTTTGCGCTGGCACTCCTGCTCACGATCGTGGTCAGCGCGCTGGTGGGGGTGGCCATCGAGCGGGCGGTGCTTAGGCCCTTCATCGGCGAGCCGCCGATCTCGATCATCATGGTTACGATGGGGCTCTCGTTTCTCATCAAGGCTGTGATCCACGCGATCTGGGGCACCGACATGCGCTCCTTCCAGGGGCTGTTCCGCAGCCAGCCCATCGTCATCGGGCCGGTGGCCATCTCGGAGGTCTTCCTCTGGGGCCTGGTGGCGGCCCTGATCCTGCTCATCCTGCTCAACGCCTTCTTCAAGTACAGCATGCTGGGCATCGCCATGCGGGCGACGGCGGATGACGAGCAGGCGGCGCTCTCCATGGGGATCTCGGTGAAGCGGGTGCTGGCCGCCACGTGGGCGGTGGCGGCGATGGTGGCCGCGGTGGGCGGCATCTTCCTGGGCAACATCGCCGGCGTCAACCCCCTGCTCACCTCGTACGGGCTCAAGGTGCTGCCGGTGGCGATCCTCGGGGGGCTGGACTCCATCCCCGGCGCGATCCTCGGCGGGTTCATCATCGGCATCCTGGAGGCCCTGACGGGCGGCTACCTGGACCAGTACCTGACGGGCATCAAGGAAGTGGTGCCGTTCGTGGTCATGATCCTGATCCTGCTGATCAAGCCTTACGGCCTGTTCGGCAAGGAGATTATCGAAAGGGTGTAGTCCCGTGCTGAAGCTGTTGCGCTACCCCTTCGCCCTGGAGTGCGGGGTGTACGTCACCACCTACGAGCAGGATCACGCCCTGCACCAGACGCCGCTCGCCGTGGCCCGCGGCTGGCTGATTGTCGCCCTGCTCTACGTCATCCCGCTGCTGCTGTCCAACTACCACCTCTCCATCCTCAACATGGTGGCGATTTACACCATCGCCGCCTTGGGGCTCAACCTGCTCACCGGCGTGACGGGCCAGATCTCGGTGGGCCACGGCGCCTTCACCGGGATGGGCGCCTTCACGGTGGGCTACCTGATGAAGCAGGGGCTCCCGTTCTGGGTGGCGATGCCGCTGGCCGGCCTCGCGGCCGCCGCGGTCGGCGCCTTTTTCGGGTTGCCATCCGCCCGGCTGAAGGGGCTGTACCTCGCCATCGCCTCCCTGGCGGCGCAGGTGATCCTCACGTTCTTCTTCACCCGGGCTGACTGGTTCACCGGCGGCATCCATTCCATGTCGGTCAGGAGGCCCAGCTTCTTCGGCTACACCCTCTCCGGCGAGCTCAGCTACTTCTACCTGGCGCTCACGGTCGCGCTCATCCTGGGGCTCTTTGCCCAGAACCTGCTGCGCACCCGCATGGGCCGGGCGTTCATGGCCGTGCGGGACCGGGACCTGGCGGCCGAGGTGATGGGGATCGACCTGTTCCGGACGAAGGTGACGGCCTTTGCGCTGTCGGCCTTCTACGCCGGCATCGCGGGGGCGATCTGGGCGCCTTACGTGATGATTATCTCGCCGGAGCAGTTCGAGTTTCACCTCTCCATCGAGCTGCTGGCCATGATCATCATCGGCGGCATGGGCTCGGTGATGGGCTCGGTCTACGGCGCCGCCTTCATGACGGTGATGCCGATCGTGGTGCGGGAGCTGGCGATGATGCTGGAGCCGGTGTTCCCGTCCATCGGCACGAAGCTGCTCCTCATCCGCGACGCGGCCTTCGGCGCGGCGATCGTGCTCTTCCTGGTGTTCGAGCCCGAGGGGCTGGCGAAGCTCTGGCGGAACATCAAGGACTACTTCCGGCTCTGGCCCTTCGGGTATCAGCGGTGAGCGGTGGGAAGCAGACCCCGGGTGACGGGGAGCGGAGTTCAGACTCGGCCCCGCGCCGTGGGGGGCGCGGGGCCGTGGTGGGAGACCGCCGGCGGATCGCGCCGGACTAGAGCAAAGGAGGCAGGGGAAGGATGCGGAGGAACAAGCGGATTCTGGCCTTCGTGGGGGCGCTTCTGATTCTGGCGCTGCTGGCCGGCTGTGGCAGCCGGGGCTCCGGCGACGGCGGTGGTGGCGGCCCGGCCGGCGGCGGGGGCGGCTCCGGCGGGCAGGCGGCCCTGCCGCCGATCAAGGTCGGCGGCATCTTCGACATCACCGGTGCGACCGGCGACGTCGGCGCACCCCACGCCGAAGGCGCACGGGCGTGGTTTGACTACCTCAACAACGAACTCGGCGGCGTGAACGGCCGGAAGGTGGAGTTGATCTGGGGCGACTACGCCTACCAGGTGCCCAAGGCCGTGGAACTGTACAAGAAGTACGTGAACGAGGACAAGGTGGTCGCCATCCTCGGCTGGGGCACCGGCGACACCGAGGCGATGAAGGAGCTCATCGCGCAGGACAAGATCCCGTACCTTTCGGGTTCGTTCGCCGAGAGCCTGACGGACCCGTCGGTCACCCCGTACAACTTCATCGTCTCTTCCACCTACTCCCAGCAGGCCCGGGTGCTGCTGGACTGGATCAAGGAGCGGAAGCCTGACGCGAAGGTCGGCATCATCTACCACGACTCGCCCTTCGGCCAGGCGCCCGTGGCGGACGCCAGGGCCTACGCCCAGCAGATCGGCCTGACCTGGGTGGGCGAGCTGGCCCTGCCCGGCGGTGCGGCGGATGCCGTGACCCAGGTGCTGGACCTCCACAACAAGGGCGTGGAGTTCATCATGATCCAGAACGTGGTGAAGGGCACCACGCAGGTGCTGAAGGCCGTCCAGCAGCAGGGCCTGAGCGACAAGATCCAGGTGGTGGGCATGACCTACTCGGTGGACGAGACGCTGCTCACCGCAGCCGGTGACGCGGCGGAGGGCTTCGTCGGCACCCCCGCCTTCGTCTTCCCGTACGACGAGGGCCCCGGCATCGACGAGGCCGTGGCCTACGCCGAGAAGATCGGCCTGAAGCGGGAGGACCTGACGCAGAAGTGGCTGCAGGGCTGGGTCTTCGGCCGCATCCTGACCGAGGCGATCCGCCGGGCGGGCGACAACGTCACCGGCGAGACCCTGAAGGCGGCCTTTGAGACCTTCAACGAGGTCGACCTGGGCGGCATCGGGGCGCCGCTGACGTTTACGCCCACCGACCACCGGGGCACTGGTAAGGCCCGCATCTACCAGGTGCAGAACGGCCGCTTCGTGGCGATCACGGACTTCGTGGAGCCCAAGGAGAAGTAGTGTGGGGTGGTCCGGTGCTCGTTCTGAATAACGTCGAGGTGATGTACGAGCGCGTGATCCTGGTGCTCAAGGGCATGTCGCTGCAGGTGCCGGAGGGGAAGGTGGTGGCGCTCCTGGGGGCCAACGGCGCCGGCAAGACGACCACCCTGAAGGCCATCTCCGGCCTGCTGAAGTCGGAGAACGGCGAGGTCACCGACGGCACCATCGAGTTCATGGGCGAGCGGATCACCAACCTGGAGGCGGCGGAGATCGTGCGGAAGGGCATCTTCCAGGTGATGGAGGGCCGGCACGTCTTCGAGCACCTCACGGTGGAGGAGAACCTGCTCGCCGGGAGCTACACCCGCACCGACCGGCGGAACGTGCGCAGCGACCTGGAGATGGTCTACCACTACTTCCCCAAGCTGGTGAGCCGGCGGCGGCAGAAGGCCGGCTACCTCTCGGGCGGCGAGCAGCAGATGGTGGCCATCGGGCGGGCCCTGATGGCCAGGCCGAAAGTGGTGCTGCTGGACGAGCCGTCGCTGGGGCTCGCCCCCCGCCTGGTGCGGGAGATCTTTGACATCATCAAGCGGCTGAACGAGGAGATGAAGACCACGTTCCTGGTCGTGGAGCAGAACGCCATGGTGGCCCTCTCCATTGCCCACTACGGCTACGTGATGGAGAACGGCCGGATCGTGCTGGAGGGGCCGGTGGAGACGCTGCTGGGCAACGAGGACGTGAAGGAGTTCTACCTGGGCCTCAGCGACGTGGGACGGAAGAGCTACCGGGAGGCGAAGGCCTACAAACGCAGGAAACGGTGGTTGGCATGAACGGTATGGCAACGGGGGGCGGCGCGGGCGGGCTGAGCTGCTGGGTGCCGCCCGGCGGAGAAGAGCGGCTGCGGAGGGTGCTGGCGGCGGCCCGCGCGGCGAGCACGTTCTGGCGAGAGCGGCTGAACGCCGCGGGCCTCGGGGCGGACGGGGACGTCGGCGCCGGGTTGATCGAGGGCGACCCGTGGCAGGCCCTGCCCGTGCTCCGGAAGGACTCGCTGGGCGACGTGCAGGCGGAAGTCCCGCCCTTCGGCGGGCTCCTGGGCGTTCCGGTGGAGCAGCTCGCCCGCATCTTCGTGAGCCCCGGCGACGTGTACGACCCGCAGGGCGCGGGGCCGGACTACTGGCGGTTCAGCCGGGCGCTCGCGGCCGCCGGATTCCGGCAGGGTGACCGGGTGCTCAACTGCTTCAGCTACCACCTGACCCCCGCGGGGTTCATGTTCGACGCGGCCGCCCGGGCCCTGGGGTGCGTGGTGGTGCCCGCCGGCGTGGGGCAGCAGGAACTGCAGATCCGCGTGGCGAGGGCGGTGGGGGCCGTCGGCTACGCCGGCCTGCCGTCGTACCTGCTGGCCCTGCTGGAGCGGGCCGCGTCCGCGGAGACGCCCCTGCCCATCCGCAGGGCGGTGGTGACCGGCGAGCCCCTGCCCCCGACCCTGCGGGAGCGGATCGCCGGCCACGGCGTGGACGTCTACCAGGCATACGGCACGGCCGATGTCGGCCTGATCGGCTACGAGTGCGGGCACGGCGCCGGGATGCACCTGGACGACGGCGTCATCGTGGAGATCTGCGACCCCGACGGCCGGCCGGTGCCCGTGGGCGAGGTGGGGGAGGTGGTTGTGACCCTCCTCGAGGAGACCTATCCGCTCCTGCGGTTCGGTACAGGGGACCTGAGCGCCCTGCTGGCGGAGCCCTGCCCGTGCGGCCGCCCGTCGCCGCGGCTGAAGGGCTGGCTGGGGCGGGCCGGCGAGGTCACCAAGGTGCGGGGAATCTTCCTCTACCCCCGGCAGCTGGAGGCGGCGATGGCGGGGCTGGCCGGCGTGGAGCGCTGGCGTGCGGTGGTGGAGCGGGATGCGGACCACCGGGACGTGCTCCGCATCGAGTTCGCCGGTCCGTCGGACCCGCAGGCCGTGCGGGACGCCGTGCAGGCGGCGGTCCGGCTGAACCCGGAGGTGGTGGCCGTGCCCGCCGGATCCCTGCCCGCGGAGGGCCCGCGTTTCCAGGACAGGCGCCGCTGGGACTGAACGTGCGACGCCCCCGGGGCTGACCCGGGGGCGGTTTTCAACCCGTCTCGCCCCGTGTGCAGGAACTTGCAGGCAAAGCCCGAATCCAGAGGAAATTGCAACCGCCAAAGGGGGAGCAGCGAATGGATAAACAGACGATGCGGATCGCAATCCTGGGGCTGGGCACCGTGGGGAGCGGGGTGGTGCGGCTGCTCAGGGAGAGCCGGGAGATGCTGCACCTGAAGACGGGCCTCAACCTCGAGCTGGCCAAGGTTCTGGTGCGCGACCTTTCCAAGCCGCGCCCTGGGTTCGAGGACCTTCCGCTCACCGACGACGTGAACGAGATCCTGGACGACCCCTCCATCCGGATCGTGGTGGAGCTGATGGGCGGCATCGAGCCGGCCCGAACCTACCTGGTCGAGGCCCTGAAGCGCGGGAAGACCATCGTCACCGCCAACAAGGACGTGATGGCGGACTACGACAAGGACCTGTACGACGCCGGCGAGATCGGGGACGCCGAAATCTACTTCGAGGCGTCGGTGGGCGGCGGCATCCCCATCATCCGGCCGCTGAAGGAGTCGCTGGCGGCCAACCGGATGGAACTGGTGATGGGCATCGTCAACGGCACCACCAACTACATCCTGACCCAGATGAGCCAGTACGGGAAGAGCTACGAGGAGGCCCTGCGCGAGGCCCAGGAGCTGGGCTATGCGGAGCCCGACCCCACGAATGACGTGCAGGGGTACGACGCCGCCCGCAAACTGGCGATCCTCTGCACCATCTGCTTCCTCTCCCGGGTGAAGCCGGGCATGGTCTACACCGAGGGCATCACCCGCATCACGCCGCGGGACATCGAGTACGGCCGCCGCTTCGGCTGGGTGCTGAAGCTCCTGGCCATCGGCAAGGAAGTGGACGGGCAGATCGAGGCGCGCGTCCACCCCGCCTTCATCCCGCACGACCACCCCATGGCCAACGTGTCGGGTTCGCTGAACGCCGTCTACACCGTGGGCTACCCGGTGGGCGAGTCCATGTTCTTCGGCCGGGGCGCCGGGGCCGGGCCGACGGCTTCGGCGGTGGTCTCCGACCTGATCGCTGCCGCCCTCTCGAAGCGAACCCCCGGGCGGCGGGCGGGCGACGCCAGCACGGTCTACTTCGAGAAGCCCGTCCTTCCCATTGCCGAGACCAAGAGCCGCTACTACATCCGCCTGCACGCGGCCGATCAGCCGGGCAGCCTGGCCCGCATCGCCGAGCGGTTCGGGGCGCACCAGGTCTCACTGGCCCAGGTGGTGCAGGGCTCGGGCGGCCCCGACGCCCCCGACGGCCGTGGCGCGGCCGAACTGGTGCTGGTCACCCACACGGTCCGGGACGCCAACCTGCAGGCGGTGGTCCGCGACCTCCGGGAGATGCCGGAGACGGTGATCAGCGTCGACAACGTGATTCGCGTCGAGGGCTAGGCCGACGCGGCTGCCCCCGGGCGGGTCTGAGCCGGGCCCTTCCCGGGAGCCGTTGCGGCGAGAGCGCTGTGCAAGGCAGAGGAGGCGATCCGCGTGTCGACCGTTCTCATCAGCCGGCCTGGGCGGGGCCGGCGGCCGCTCTGGCCGCGGGTGGTGCTGGGGGTCCTGGCAGTGCTCGTGGCCCTGGCCGTCGTCCGCACCGTCACCATCCGGCCGCTGCCCGACCGGCCCTACACCGCACGCCGGCCGGTGGTCCTCGCGCACCAGGGCGCCTCGGGGCACGCGCCCTCCAACACCATGGAAGCGTTCCGGCTGGCGCTGGAGCAGGGCGCCGACATCCTGGAGCTGGACGTGCACATGACCCGCGACGGCGTGGTGGTGGTCAGCCACGACGAGACCATCGACCGCATGAGCAACGGCTCGGGGCGGATCAAGGAGATGACCCTGGCCGAGCTGCGCCAGTATGACTTCGGCTACAACTTCACGCCCGACGGCGGCCAGACGTACCCCTACCGGGGCAAGGGCGTCACCATCCCGACGCTGGAGGAGGTCTTCCGGGCCTTCCCCGACGTGCCCGTGAACATCGAGATCAAGCAGGCCGATCCGCCCATGGAGCGGCAGGTCTGGGAGCTGATCCAGCGGTACGGGGCAGAGGACCGGGTGCTGGTCGCCTCCTTTGACGGTGCGGTCGCCCGCCGCTGGCGGGAGGTGGCGGGCACCCGCGTGGCCACCTCGGCGCCGGTCACCCACATGTACCTGGTGGCGGCGCTCTACCTGTCCCACCTCGAGCGGCTCTACGCCCCGGCGTACGACGCCTTCCAGCTGCCGGTCTCGGGGAAGGCCGGCCCCATCACCGTGCGGGTCGACACACCTCGCTTCCTGGCCATGGCCGAGCGGGTGAACGTGGCCGTGCACTACTGGACGGTCAACGACGAGGAGGAGATGCGCCGTCTCTACGCCATGGGCGCCCACGGCATCATCACCGACTACCCCGACCGGGCGGTGAAGGTGCTGAAGGAGCTCGGGCTGCGCTGAGTACGCTGAAGTCCCATCCTGAGGCGGTCAAGTGCCCCCTAACCGGGACGCGAAGGGCGGTGCCTTCTGGCGCCGCCCCTACGCGATGCTGTTGTTCGTCGCCTTTGTGGTCTCGGTCGTGGCCGACATGGCCGGCTCCCAGTCCCCCAATGGCTGCCTCTTCTGCTCGGGCTGGCCGTCAGCGCCTGGCGTCCGGGCTTCAGGCGGCAGGGTGCGGCGTGATCCGAGACCGAGCCCCCTTGGCGCGCACGGGCGGCCCCGCATTCCGGGGCCGCCCCTCAGAGCGTCTAGAACTGGATTTCGTCCAGCTGGAACAGGTTGTTCTCCTTCATAATCCGGATCAGTTTCGTCGGGTACTCGGGGTCGGTGGCGTAGCCGCCCTTACGCAGGCCCCAGGCGCCCAGGACCGGGTCGCTCATCACCGCCCGGAACTCGGCGTACCAGGGCTTGGTGAGGAGCAGCTCCTTGTGGTCCGCCCAGCTTTCGGCGGGGTCGTTGTAGGCCCGGAAGTACGCGTCCACGGTGTAGCTCTTGCCGTTGTAAACCTCCCAGGTGGTGGAGACGATCGACCCGGCACTGCCCTCGCCCTTGATGCCGAACAGGTTGTTGGAGAACTGGCCGGTGTACTTGTCCACCGGGACGTACTGGCCCCAGCCGGTCTCCAGGATCGCCTGGGCCACCTGCAGGGCCGCGGACATGCCGGTCTGCTGGTACGACTTCACGGCCATGCCGGCGGCGAAGTCCTTGAACTTGGACTTCTCGATGATGGGGCGAGGACCGTAGGTGGGCTCCATGTAGGCCCGCACGTAAATTGGCTCGGTGGAGACGGTCAGCTGTCCGCGATTGAAGGCGTCGGCGTAGACCATCAGGCTGGCGGTGCGGGCGGGGGTCCACTTCACCCACTGGCCGGGCCTGGCGGTGGTGATGAGGCTCCGCACGCCGTTCTCCACCACGTAGAAGCGGATCTCGTCGGCCGGCACGTTGGGCATCGCCATCAGTTCAATCTCGCCGGTGATCACCTGGCCCGGGCCGACCCCGTAGATCCAGAGGCCGGGCTGCGTGTCGATAGTGAAGTGGATCGGCCCCACCCGGTGCACCGTGCCCTCCCAGTCGGTCACCTCGACCGTCAGGGTGTGGGGGCCGTTGTCATCCGGCCCGTAGGTCCACCAGTAGTTGTTTTCCGTGGCCAGGACCTTGCCGTCCAGAATGAAGCGGAGCGACGGGTAAGCGTAGTTGGTGGTCACCGAGAGGGTCCGGGCCCGCCCGGTCACCACTTCCCCGGGCTGCACCGAGGTGAAGACGGTGCGTCGCTCGGCGTTGACGGTGAGCGGCACGGGGTCGGAGCGGTACTCGTTGCCGTCCAGGTCATAGGCGATCACCTGGAGCACCTGTGAGCCGTTGGCCCAGAGCTGCGGGTACCAGGTGACGCTTTCGCCGGGGCCGAGGGTCGCGAGGGTCCAGGTCCCGTCAACGGCCGTCATCTGGTACACCACGTGGGTGGCCACGAAGTTGATCTCGTGCCCGATGGTGATCGGCTTGGTGATCACGTCGCCCGGGGTAACTCCGGTCACCTTGATCTTCGTGTCGGGCCGGACGGTGACGGCCACCGGAGCGGAGTAAACGATCCGCCCGTCGGCGGTGCGGACGCCCGCCATGATCTCCCGCGGTCCGGCCAGGGTCGGGTCAGGGGTGTAGGTATAGGTCGCGTTCACATCGGGGCCGGCGGCGATCATCCGCCCTTTCCGGGTGGCCGGGTCGACCAGGTAGAAGTAGACGTAGTCGCCTTCCAGTCCCACGGCACGCAGGCTGGTGGGCCCGGTGATCACCTGGCCCTGGGTCACGCCCTGCAGCGTGACGGGGCCGGCTGGTGTCTCACCGCCGGTGCCGGGCGACGTCTGCCGGGTGGTGAGGCGGACCGTCCGGCCGGCCTGGTCCCACTCGATGCCCAGTCCCATGGCTTCGGCCAGGGCGCGGACGGGGATGAAGGTGCGGTTCTCTACGATGGTGGCGGGCACGTCCAGCAGCGTAGTCTCCGTGCACTCGGGGTTGATGCAGGCGAGGCGGTTGTCGATCTGCAGCCTGAGATAGCGGTCCCCCTGCGTCACGACGACGGTGCGGTCGGCCTGATTCCAGATCGGTTCCACGCCCAGGGTCTCCACGATGCCGCGCACGGGGGCCAGGGTGCGGTTGTTCTGGATGAAGGCGCCGGGGGAAAGGGGAAGCGGTTGGCCGTCCAGGACGACCTGCACCGGTGTGGCTGCCAGACCGGGAGGGGCGGGCAGCATCGCGGCGAGGAGGGCAAGGGCTGCTGCGGCGGCGAGCCAGTTTCTGGTGCGCATGGTGGACATTCCTCCGGTTGGACAGATGAAGATACAGGGATTACGTCAAATTGGACGGAGTTAGGCCCCGCTGTGTTTCAAGCCAAATTCCGGTTCTCTCCCGCGCCAGGAAGGAGGAAGCGGGAAGGTGTCGTATCGTTGGTGGGTGGGGCAAGATAACGACAAACCATAGCAGAAGAGGTGCAGAAATGCGGCGTTTCCGGTTACCGGTCTACCTGGTTCTCACCCTCGTCCTGCTCCTCACGGCCTGTAGCGGGCGGCAGAACCCGCAGTGGGGGAACCTCCGGCTGACGCTGGAGGAGATCAACCAGACCGACACCCAGTGGTCGGCCCGCCTGGTGCTGACCAATCCCACCGATAAAGTACAGGTCATCCAGTATACCGAGCCCTACCGCTACACGATGGTGGTCACCCAGGGCGACCAGGAGATCTACACGCGCAGCTTCGACAAGCGCGACAAGGAGACGCCCGAGATCCTGAACCTGTCCGCAGGCGTCTCCAAGGAGTACGTGGTCGCCTGGACGTATCGCGATAACGAGGGCAACCGGGTCCCGCCGGGCACGTACAACGTCTCCGTCCGGCTGGAGGCCATCACCGTGGTGCAGGAGGCCGGCAAGACCCAGCCCACGGTCGTCGAGGCCCGGACGATGGGGCCGCTGAAGGTGCAGGTCAAGTAGCCCGCTCATCGGAGTAAACAAAGGGGAGAGGCGCGGCGCCTCTCCCCTCAAGCCTGCTGCCTCCCCGGGGAGCCACCTGGGTGTGAACGGCTGCCCGTCTGCACAGCCGTCTTCACCCGGCTCGGGTGGACGTGTTTGCCGAGGCTGTCTGAGCGGCTCGGGTGGACGTGTTTGCCGAGGCTGTCTGAGCGGCTCGGGTGGCCATGTCTGCCCGAGGCTGTCTGAGTGGCTCGGGTGGCCGTGTCTGCCCGAGGCTGTCTGAGTGGCCCGGGTGGCCGTGTTCGCCTGAGGCTGTCTGAGCGGCTCGGGTGGACGTGTTCGCCCGAGGCTGTCCGAGAGGCCCGGCTGGACGTGTTCGCCCGAGGCTGTCTGAGCGGCTCGGGTGGATGTGTTTGCCCGAGGCTCTCCGGGCGGCCCGGGTGGCCGTGTTTGCCCGAGGCTGTCCGAGCGGCCCGGAATAGCCCGTGCACTCCGAGTCTGCACATCCGGCCAGGCTCGGTCCGTCTGCCCGAGCCTGCTCTGTGGGAACACCGTCCACGCCGGGGGCGTCCGGGTGCGGCATTCCGTTGCTGCGTGGGATTTCCCATTTGAGATTGTTCCGTCCCCGCCTTCTTCCCCGGCCCGTGGGAGCATACCCTGTGCGGGAGGACGGCGGGCCCTGTGCGTACGCGTGATCACGACCCTCCAAAAGGGGTGCGATAGCTGTGACGACTGCCGCTGAGTTGTACCGCTTGTGGAGCCAGGATCCCTACTTCGACGAGGAGACCCGGAGTGAACTGCTGGCGCTGTCCGGCGACCCCGCCGCTATCGAGGAGCGCTTCTACCAGATGCTCGCCTTCGGCACCGGCGGGCTGCGGGGAGTCCTCGGCGCCGGCACCAACCGCATGAACCGCTACATGGTGCGGCTGGCCAGCCAGGCCCTGGCCGACTCGATCCGGCCTCTGGGGGAGGCGGCGATGGCCCGGGGCGTGGTGATCGCCCACGACTCCCGGCGCTGCTCCCGGGAGTTCGCGCTGGAGGCGGCGCTCACCCTGGCGGCGAACGGGGTGGTGACCTATCTCTGGGACAGCCTCCGGCCCACGCCCATGCTCTCCTTCGCCGTCCGGGAGCTGGGCACCACCGCAGGGGTGGTCATCACCGCCAGCCACAATCCGCCCGAGTACAACGGGTACAAGGTCTACTGGGAAGACGGCGGGCAGGTGCCGCCCGACCGGGCCGGCGTGATCCAGGCGGCGATGCGGGCCATCGGCGACATCCGGACGATCCGGCCGATGGCGGAGGCGGAGGCCCGGGCCCGCGGGCTGCTCCGTCCCGTGCCGCCTGCCGTGGACGAAGCCTACATCCGGCGGCTGCTGGAGCTGGTCACGTGTGCTCTGGCGCAGCGGGCGGGACTGCGCATCCTCTACACGCCGCTGCACGGCTCGGGCTACCGCCCGGTGGTAACGGCCCTCGAGCGTGCGGGCTTCTCCGTCACCGTGGTGGCCGAGCAGGCCGAGCCGGACCCCGACTTCCCGACGGTCGCGAAGCCGAACCCGGAGGAGCCCGAGGTCTACGAGATCGCGCTGCGCTACGCCACGGAGCGGGCGGGCCTTGAGCCCTTCGACCTGATCCTGGCCACCGACCCGGATGCCGACCGGCTCGGCGTGCTGGCCCGGGACCGCAGCGGCGGGTACCGGCTGCTCACCGGCAACCAGGTCGGTGCGCTGCTCACGGACCAGATCCTGCGCGCCCGCGCCGCGGCATGCACGCTGCCGGCCAACGGCTGTGTGATCAAGACCATCGCCACCTCCAACATGGTCGCCCCCCTCTGCCGGGAGTATGGCGTCGACCTGTTGGAGACCCACACGGGGTTCAAGTTCATCGGCGACAAGATCAAGGAGTTCGAGCAGACCGGCGAGCACCAGTTCCTGTTCGGCTTCGAGGAAAGCTACGGCTACCTGGGTGCGACGTTCGTCCGGGACAAGGACGCCGTGATGGCCGCCCTTCTGGTGGCCGACGCCGCCGCCCACCACAAGGCCGAGGGCCGCACCCTGGTGGACGCCCTGGAGGCGCTCTGGCGCCGCTGCGGCTACTTCCAGGAGGGGCTGCACAACGTGACCCTGCCCGGCAAGGACGGCCAGGCGCGCATCGCCGCGCTGATGGCCGGGCTGCGGGCCGACCCGCCTTCGGCGTTCGCCGGGGTTCCCGTGGCGTTCCGGGACGACTACGCCGCCGGCACGGGGGTGGAGCTGGCCACGGGCCGCACCTATCCGCTCGCGCTGGCCCGCGCCGATGTGCTGCACTACCGCTTCGCCGACGGCGGCTTCGTGATGGTCCGCCCCTCGGGCACGGAGCCGAAGCTGAAGATTTACGTCTCCGTCGTCGGGCCCGACGAGGCCGGGGCCGTGGCCCTGCGCGACCGGGTGATGGCCGACGCACTGGCGCAGATGGGCCTGGCGTAGCCCCTCCGCATGCACACGGGCACAGGGCAGAGACCGTCGCCGCTCACTCGGACCACGTTCCGCCGATCCAGCATGTTCGCGTGAGGTTTCCTGCAACTCGCAGACCGCCGCGGTGCCTGACCGGATCATCTGCCGGTCGGCGCATCCCGGCGGTATGTTTTATGTTGCCGCTGGATACACTTCCCGTACGTCCCCGATTTGCCTGCCTCCGCCGACAGGATGGCTGGCGTGCGTGTCGAAAGAGGCTTAGACAGTTACGGCTTATATTTGCAGGAGGGACCACCGTTGAAGCTTGCTGATCTGTTGCCGGCCCTGGATTCGGCCCAGGTGCTGGCCGTGCCAGACGTGACCGTAACCGGGATTGCCGCCGACTCCCGGCAGGTGAAGCCCGGCGACCTGTTCGTCTCGATCCCCGGCGCCCACGTGGATGCGCACCGGTTCATCCCGGAGGCCATCCGGCGGGGGGCGGTCGCCGTGGTCAGCCAGCGGCCCTTCGAGGTGCCGCCCGGCATCGGCGCGATCGTTGTGCCTGACGCCCGGTACGCGCTGAGCGCACTGGCGGACCGCTTCTACGACTACCCCTCCAGCACGCTGAAGATGGTGGGCGTCACCGGCACCAACGGCAAGACCACCACGGCCTTCCTGGTGGAGGCGATCGCCCGGGCGGCGGGGCGCACCATGGGCGTGATCGGCACCGCCGGCATGATGCTGGGCCCCGAGGAGATCGAGGGCAAGGCCGGCTACACCACGCCGGAGCCGCAGACCATCCACCGGCTGCTCGCCACCATGCTGCGGCGGGGCGCCTGGGGCGCGGTGATGGAGGTCTCCAGCCATGCGCTGGAGCAGCGGCGTACCGATCACTGCCGGTTTGATGTGGCGGTCTTTACCAACCTCACCCACGAGCACCTCGACTATCACGGCGACATGGAGTCATACTACGCGGCCAAGGCCAGGCTCTTCCACACCCTCCGGCCCGGGGCGACGGCGGTGATCAACGTCGACGACCCCTACGGCCGCCGCCTGGCCGGCGAGCTGCCCCGCGGGGTACGGCTGTACACATACGGAACGGCCGCCGAGGCCGACATCCGGGCGGAGAACGTCCAGCTCACCATCGGCGGCGCCCGCTACCGCCTGATCACCCCGATGGGTGCGGCGGACATCGAGGCTCCGTACCTGTTCGGCCTGTACAACGTGTCGAATGCCCTGGCCGCCGTCGGTGCCGGGCTGGCGCTCGGCTTCGGCGTGGAGCACGCCGTGCGGGCCCTGCGGACCGCCAAGGGAGCCCCCGGCCGGTTCGAGCGGATCGACGAGGGGCAGGACTTCACGGTGGTGGTCGACTACGCCCACACCCCCGACGGGTTCGAGAAGCTGCTCTCGGACGTGGCCCGGATCAAGGAGCCCGGGTCCCGTGTGATCATGGTCTTCGGCTCGGCGGGCCACCGGGACCGCACCAAGCGGCCGGAGATGGGGCGGATCGCCGGCGAGTACTGCGACGTGCTGGTGCTGACCGAGGAGGACCCGCGCACGGAGGATGCCCTGGAAATTGCTCGGGAGATTGCCTCCGGCGTGACCCGCGACGAGGTCGAGATCCTGCTGATCGAGGACCGGGTGGAGGCGATCCACCGTGCCATCCGCATGGCCCGGCCCGGCGACATCGTGCTGATCACGGGCAAGGGGCACGAGACCGACCTGGAGGTGCAGCATCCCACCACCTGGCGGGGCGACGTCCCGACCGCGGTGGAGGCCCTGCAGGAGCGGGCCCGGGAGGAGGCCCGCGGCGTGCGGGCGTGACCGCGTCCGGGCGCCACTGGGCTGGAGACAGCCCGGAGCGTCAGACAGGCCCCGTGTGAGACCTTGGGCATCGTACCTAGGTACGATGCCCATTTTCCATCGTTCGGACCTGTTATGAACTGGCCCTTTTCCGGTAGGATGGAGACAGCGTTACCGGAAGGAGGGCTGCCTCGTGGGGCGGTACTTCGCCGGGCTGCTGCTGATTGCCCTGGGCGTCGTTTTTCTGTTGGAGACCATGGGGTTCGCCCCGATCCGCTCCTCAGGATCGGTGGTCATGATCCTGGTGGGGCTTCTGATCGCCGGCAGGGGGATTGTGGGACGGCGGCCCAACCTGTTCAAGATCGGCCTGGGCCTCTGGATCGGGGCCATCGGCCTTTTCTCCATCCTCTCCCGGGCCGGCGTCACCACCCTGACCGGGGGTGACGTGGCGCGCCGGGGCTGGCCGCTCCTCCTGATTTGCATGGGCCTTTCCCTGCTGCTTGACCGGCGCCTGCGGATGATCGCGATTTTCGCCGGGGGCCGGCGGTCGGCTGAGACTCCCACGCGGATCGTGGGCGACGTGACGCAAGGTGACGAACCCTGGACCCTGGACGAGGACCTGACCCTCTACACCGCCGTAGGGGACCTGCGTCTGGACCTGTCCACGGCCACCATCACACCCGGCCGGCACCGGGTTGAGGTGGAGCAGGTGGTCGGCGACACGCTCGTCTATGTGCCTGACACGGTTTCCGTGTGCGCGAGCGGAGAGACCACGATCGGCGAAGTGGCGATTTTCGGCGACCATCGGTCGGGCGTCGGCCATGTCTACCTGAAAAAGGAGGAAGTCGTCCCGGGGTCCGACGTGGAACTGATCATCGAGGCGCGGCTGCGCATCGGCGACATCCGCATCGAGCGGGTGCCTGGCGCCGGGTTCCGGGTGTAGGGACATGGATGAGCGGCGTGTACTCGGGCTCCAGTGGCGGCTGGTGGCGGCCATCGTGGCCGCCGGGCTCCTGAGCACCGGGATGGCGGCGGCGGGTTTCTGGGTCTCCGTGGCGTACGGCGTCGGGCAGAGCGAGGCTGCGGTGGCAGGCGTGGCTGCCGGCCTGGCCGGAGGGCTGGCCGCCTCGATCTGGGGCTTCTGGCTGGCCCGCGGGGTCAAGCGCCGGCTGTGGAATGCGGGTGAGCTGGCGCTGCGCATCCGGCAGGGCGATCTCTCGGCCCGGCTGCCGGTGGGCGAGCCCGACGAGATCGGCGAGCTGGAGCGGCGGCTCAACCAGATGGCCGAGTATCTGGAACAGGCGGTGGGCGAGCTTTCCCGGCTGGCGGAGCAGAACCGGATCCTGGCCGAGGAGGCCCGGCGGGGCGCCGCCCTGGAGGAGCGCGCCCGCATCGCCCGTGACCTCCACGACACGGTGAACCAGCAACTGTTCGTCCTCTCGCTCCGCACGGCGGCGGTCCGCAGGCGGGTCGTGGCGGAGCTGGCCGGGCGGGTCCAGAACGGCACCGCAGCCGGTGTACCGGCCTCGGGCGGTTCTGCCCAGGCCGCACCCCGGGAAGGCGCT
Organism: Symbiobacterium sp.; assembly: GCF_040797425.1. NCBI lineage: Bacteria > Bacillati > Bacillota > Clostridia > Eubacteriales > Symbiobacteriaceae > Symbiobacterium > Symbiobacterium sp. The sequence goes on from NZ_JBFNEH010000044.1 coordinate 28,221, forward strand.
GCGGCAACCAGCCTGTCCCCGGACTCGGCCACACCGGCTCCCGCTGCCGGCACGCCCCCTTCGCCCGCGGGCGCCGTCCTCACGCCTACCCTGGCCGAAGAGCTGGCGGCGCTGGAGGAACTGGCCCGGGCGGCCCACTCCCAGACCCGGGCGCTCATCCTGCAACTCCGGCCGACCACGCTGGAGCAGCAGGGCCTGGGGCCGGCGCTGGCGGAGTACGTGAAGACCGTCGCCACCCGGGAGGGGTGGGAGGTCCAGTTGGAGATCGACCCCGCCATCCGGCTGCGCGGGGCGCCGGGCGAGGCGCTGTTCCGCGTGGCGCAGGAGGCCCTCAACAACGTCGCCAAGCACGCCCGGGCCCGTACCGTCCGGGTGGCGCTGCAGCGGTCCGACGGCCACGTGCAGCTCACGGTGGCCGACGACGGCGTCGGCTTCGACCGGAACACCGGCATCCGTCCCACCGCCGTGGGGCTCGCCGGCATGCGGGAGCGGATGGCGTCTCTCGGCGGCCGCATCCAGCTGCGCACGGCTCCGGGGCAGGGGACGGAAGTGCAGGCGATCCTGCCGGAGCCGACGGGAACGCCGGAGGAGTCGGGGGTGCGGCCGCTCTGACAACTGGGCAGGGATCGGTCGGCGCGGCGAAGGCGCCGTCGTTGGATGCCGCCCGGCGGGCTGAAGCGCAGCGAGGGGCCTGGCCGGACCCGATCCAAGCCGCATGGGCCGGACAGCAGACGGAGTGCATTCGATCGTAGCTGGGCCCGCAGCCCGAAGGGCCAATCCGAGGCCTGGTTGGTGTCGCCAGGATAGCAGAGGACGAAGCCGGGGGCATGGGACTGTGCCGGAGCCCGGCCCACGACGCAGGGGGTGCGCAGGGTGATACGAGTACTGATCGTCGACGACCACAAGATGGTCCGCGAGGGGCTAAAGATCTATCTGGCGACTGAACCGGAAATCACGGTGGTGGGCGAGGCCGAGAACGGCGAGGAGGCCGCCCGCCTGGCCGCCGAGCTGAGGCCCGACGTGATCCTCATGGACCTGATCATGCCCCACGTGGACGGCGTCGAGGGTACCAGGCGCTGTCTGGCCGCTTGCCCGGAGGCCCGTGTGATCGTGCTGACCTCGATGCCCGACGACGACCTGGTGGTCCCTGCCATCCGGGCCGGCGCCCTGTCGTACGTGCTGAAGGACATCGCCGCCGAGGACCTCGCCGAGGCCATCAAGAAGGCGGTGGCCGGCCAGCCGACCCTCCATCCGCTCGCCGCCCAGCGCATGATGCAGGAACTGACGGCTCCCCAGAACTCCCGGGCCAGGGTCGACGAGATCAGCCCCCGGGAGATGGAGGTCCTCCGGCTCATCGCCCAGGGGCTCTCCAACAAGGAGATCGGCGAGCGGCTGTTCATCGCCGAGCGGACGGTGAAGACCCACGTGTCGCACCTGCTGGAGAAGCTGCAGCTGCAGGACCGGACGCAGCTCGCTATCTACGCCTTGCAGAACAAGCTCGTATAAGCGGTGCTGCAGGTGTTGACCCCCGGGCCGTGTGGCCCGGGGGTCATCAGGTTAGCATCGGGGTGGCGGCCCCGGGGGGTCTTCAGGTTAGCATTCGGGCGGTGGCCCCGGGGGTCATCAGGTTAGCATCGGGGTGGCGACCCCGGGGGGTCTTCAGGTTAGCATTCGGGCGGTGGCCCCGGGGGTTTCGGGTGGCATTCCGCGTAATGGAGTTCGGGTGTGTCTGGTTTCGCTGCTCTCCACTGGTCTTGATGGTTCTCCTGGGTTGCCCGTGGGCGTGCTGTCCAGGGCCCTTTTCTTCACCGGCAGGGGCAGCGGCGCCCGCCGACGATAGGCCTTGCAGAGGTCCTCCAGGTGAGCTATGAGTAACTCCTGGCCGTCCAGGCAGCGCAGCGGGAGGCGATCTGGGATGAGGCGCAAGATGCCGGAAACCGAAAGATCTTGGCTGTGTACTGGGACGAGCAGGATGCCGCGCTGGTGACAAATCGCCAGTTTGATGAGATCACGCGCCTGCCGAAGCCGTGCAGCCTCTTCATCAGGGTAAAGCGCGGTCGGGCCGTAGTGCTGTGGCCCGTTAAACTCGAAGCCCACAGCCTGGCTGAAGTAAAGCCGATCAACCTGCAACCGTTCGCAGGTCAGGGGATTGATAAGGAAACCGGGCCAGGCGTTATCCTCAAAGTCCTGGCTGTCAACCGTGAGGTTGAGGAGTTCTCGCATCAGCCCCTCTCCACGGTAGGGCTCCTTTTCCAACCGTCGTTCTAACTCGGCGATGGCTCGCATCTGCGACTCGAGATGGGGGTTGCTCACGGTGACGAAAAAGGAACCGTACCGGCCGGGGCGAGCAATTTCGATCCACCCGTGTAGGCGCAAGACTTCGAGGGCGCGCTTGACTGTATTAAGGCAGGTGTCGGTGACGAAGCAGAGTTGATCGTAAGTGACCTCCACAATAGATTCGCGGAAGCCTGGCAGCAGTTGAAACGTCGCGTACAGCACTTTGGCCTGGGCGCTGAGATCGGTCCTGAGCAGGTCAACCGGCATAACTGCAGAACAGTCGCAGGACTGACAGACTGGCATCACTTCACAGAGACCGAACTGACGTAGCACGTTGAGGCCGCTGTTCAGACCCGACAACGATAATCCTGCAAACGCCGCCAACTCACGTTTGCTTCGGGGCTTCAGTTGGAGCCCAGCCCATACGACCTTCGCCACCGGGGTTAATCGGCGGTCTAGAATCACGGTCCCGGGCACTTTGACTTGCCCTGGTCGGATCTCGAGCACCATGCGGCATCACCAGAATATACGTTCGCCAGCCAGGAGTAATTTCCTGCTGGTTCAGTAGCTAATTCCCAGTCTCGCGCTGCTCAACTCAAAATCCAGGTACGGATGAGCGGCTAGTTGACTTCGCCGCAGCGTCTTGAGTTGGCGTTACGCCATCCGGTCAACCGTTGGGGTAGGAGTGGACCGGGCGTCTTGGTCGCAGCTGGCAGTCACGTTGTCCCGGGGAAGGTGCGGAGACCGTATCACGGGTGGAGGGTGTCAACAAACAGCCGGGCCGGTCGTCGCAGGTGTGCTGGAAGTTGACACTCCGGGCGGCTGTGGCAACTACGGAGTTCCGGCAGACAAGTTCAGGAAGGGTCCCAGCCGGTTCGACAACCGAAATTCGGTTTCGATCGGAGAGATGAGGGCAGTGCTCAGCGTCGGAGTGTCAAGAAAAAGCCGGGGCGGAGGCGGCAGGGGTGCTGAAAGTTGACACTCCCGACGGCTGCGGCGATTGCGGAGTCCGGTCAGACACGTAGAGAAAGGGGTCCAAGCCGGGCCGACAACCAGATTTTGGGT
>NZ_JBFNEH010000045.1:0-29921 GCF_040797425.1 Symbiobacterium sp.
CCTTTTTCTGGACACTCCCGACAGACAGCGGCCTGCTCGAGCCCTGTCAGAGGTCGCCAGCGAGACCCCGGATGACTGGCTCGTGGTCTGTTGACGACGGGCAAGGGCCGGATGGACCCGGCCACTGTCAAGAAAAAGCACCCTGCCAACAGAGGGGACGCCTTTTTCTTGACACTCTCGGCCGCCACCGGCCTGCTCGAGCCCTGTCAGAGGTCGCCGGCGAGACCCTGCATGACCTGCCTGCGGTGGTAACAGGCACCGGCCGGACGAACGTGGGAAGTGTCTCCAACCAGCAGCGATTGAAGGAGATTGAGCGCGAAAGAGTTCGTTTGCGGCCGGTAGTGCGCCTCATCAGACCGCCACCGCGGCTGCCGTTTGATCTTGACTTTCTTTGACCTTTGCGTTGAAGCCGGAGGCGGTGCCATATTTAAGGCAGGAAGCGGTCCCGAGGCTTCCAGAATCCACGGCAGAAAGGGGTATGGCCATGATGTTCTACCCGATGCGTCGGTGGAATCCGTTCGATATGCTCGACCGGATGATGTCCCAGTGGGAGCAGTACTTCTTCGGCGGCCCCTGGCCTGCCCTACCGTCGATGCCCACGCCGCAGCTGGACGTGCAGCAGGGTGAACAGGAGACTGTGATCCGGGTGGCAGTGCCCGGGGTCAGCCCAGAGGACCTGAGCGTCAGCGTGGACGGCGATGTTCTGACCATCAAGGCTGTGCACCGCGGGGTGCAGCTGGACGGTGGCGACGGCCGCGAGGCCGTGGCCACCTTCGAGCGGTCCTTCACGCTTCCGCCCAGCATCGACCCGGACAAGGTGACCGCGCGGTACACCCACGGTGTGCTGGAGATTCACCTGCCCCGGGCCGAGGGCCGTCGGGGCAGGCAGATCCCCATCGACCTGGCATGAGGAGATCCGTCGGAGCCAGCAAATTCCCATCGACCTGGCATGAGGAGACCCGTGGGGCCCGCCTCCTCCTCCGGAGGCGGGCCCCTTGCGTTACCGTGCGCCTCGAACTCCTGGCCGCCGGAGCGGTCCGGCGCGCCGCCGTCCGTACCCCACCACAGCGGCCCGGCCAGGAGTCGTCGGGGCGTCTCCTGACCGGTGCCCGGCACATCACCGTACCCGTGCAGTCCCCACGCGTGCGGCCGTGTATAATGGCAGAAAGGGACGCGGGAGGTGCGTGCCGTGCAGCCGATCATCGTGTTCTACGACGGGTGGTGCCCGCTCTGCACCACGGCCCGCCGGCGCCTGGAACGGCTCGACTGGCTGGGAAGGCTGCGGTTCGTCTCCATCCGGGACCCGGGCGTGGCCGAGCGGGCGGGGATTCCGCCGGAGCGGCTGGCGGCGCGCCTCCACGTGCAGTTCGTCCGCACCGGGCGGTGGGCGGAGGGAATCTGGGCGGTGGCGGCCATCGCAGCGCGGCTCCCCCTCCTCTGGCCGCTGTGGCCGCTGCTCGTCCTGGCCGGACTCAGCGGCCTGGGGCAACCCGTCTACGACTTCGTCGCCCGAAGGCGCGCGATCGTGCCTGCGGGACAGTGCGAAGAGCACGGGTGCCCGCTGCCGAACCGGCAGTGACAGACGCGCAACCGCCCCCAATCGGAAGGGGGGCAGTTTCTTTGCGCTGGTGTGCGACGGAAGCGCCTCGGTTCGCAGGACAGCACCGTCAGGCCGACTCGGCCGGCTCCGCCACGGCGTCGATGAGGTCGTCCAGTCCCAGCATGCGCAACCGCTCGGCCGACGGGCGGGCGGTCTGCGGGTTCCACCCCATCGCGGCGAAGTAGTCCCGCCGCAGCGTCTCCACGTCCACCGTGAAGCCGGCGTGGGGCCCCGCCTGCAGGGGCGGGCTTCCGACCACACGGGGGTGCGCCGTCCATTCAGCCATGTTGTGCCCCTCGCGCAGGTTGAAGGCGTGACGGATGTTGGCGATTCGCTCGCCCGCCAGCCTCCACCGTTCCAGATCCCAGGGCTCGCCGGTGACGGCGGTGAGAAAATCGGTGACAAAATCCACCTCGTACGACATGTAGCCGAAAGCGCAGACGCCGGCGCAGTTGACCACGTGACCCAGCGACATCAGCGTCCGGTGGAACTCGCCCAGCCCGGCCATCTCCTCCCGCGGGGGCGCCGGGTTGATCCCCTTGGCGTAGAGCCCCGGCGCGTAGAGGGCCTGCATGTGCGTGCCCGGGGCGTCGTCCAGCAGGAAGGAGACCATGTAGGTGGGGGCGAGCTTCGGATCGTGCATGCCGGGCTCACAGCCCATCACGTGGACAGCGAACCGCTCGGCGCCCCCACCGATGCGCTCGGCGGCCCGCTTCACGCAGTCGGCCAACAGGTCTCCCAGGCCGCGCCGCTCGCCGATCATCTCGGTGAGCCACACAGCGGCCTCGCTGCTCCCCCACTTCAGTTCAACACCGCCTGTGTCCTGCTTCGTGATCAAGCCGTGTTCATAACACTCCATGGCGAAGGCCACGGCGGTGCCGGTCGAGATCGTGTCGAGGCCGAACCGGTTGAAGAGTTCTCATCCTATGGCTTCCGGCGATCCCCTTCCTGCCGGATCACCCGGTCGTAAACATCCACCAGCCGGTCCACCTCTTCCTCGGTGATCACCAGCGGCGGGGTGATCATCAGCGTGTCGCGGTACGGGGCGATGCCGGTGATCACGCCCTCCCGGAGGCAGGCGGCCTCGACGGCGAAGCGGAAGGGCTGCTCCCCCTCGGGGAACCGCTCCCGGGTCGCCCGGTCCCGCACAAGCTCCGCCGCCACCATCAGCCCCCGGCCCCGCACCTCGGCGATGTAGGGGTTGTCCCGGGCGATGAGCGCCTGCTTCAGCCGCTCGCCCATGCGGGCCGCCCGCTCCGCGAGCCCCTCCGACTCGAGGATCTCGATATTCTTCAGCGCCACGGCGCAGGAGACGGGGTGGCCGGCGTAGGTGAAGCCGTGTTCGAAGGGGAAGTCGGCCTCGGCGATGGCCTCGATCACTTGCTCGCCCACCAGCACGGCCCCCAGCGGCAGGTAGCCGCTGGTGAGTCCCTTCGCGGTGCACATCAGGTCGGGCACCACGCCGAACTGCTCGCAGGCCCAGAGGGTGCCGGTACGGCCGAAGCCGGTCATCACCTCGTCCAGGATGAGCAGCACGCCGTACCGGTCGCAGATGCGCCGCACGTGCTGCAGGTAATCGTCGGGCGGCACGATGATCCCGCCCACCCCCAGGATCGGCTCCGCCAGGAAGGCGGCCACCGTCTCCGGCCCCTCGGCCAGGATCCGCTCCTCCAGCAGGGCCGCGTAGCGGGCGCCGGCCTCCGGGTCGTCCGCCCGGTAGGGCCCCTCAAAGGTGTCGGGCGACGGGATGTGCACGAAGCCGGGGACCAGCGGGTCGTAGTAAGCCCGGTGCGCCGCGAAGGCCGTGGCCGAGAGCGCTCCGAGGCTGTTGCCGTGGTAGCCGAGGTCCAGACAGATGATCTTGTGGCCCTCCTTCCGCCCCCTGGCCCGCTGGTAGAGCCGGGCGATCTTCACCGCGGTCTCCACCGACTCGGCACCGCCCAGGGTGAAGAAGACCTTGCTGAGCCCCCTCGGTGCGAGGGACGCCAGCTTCGCCGCCAGCCGCACCGCCGGCTCGTTCGAATACTGAAAGTAGGTGTGGTAGTACATGAGCCGCTCCATCTGGGCGGCGGCCACCGCGCCCAGTTCCTTGCGGCCGTAGCCGATGTTCACCAGCACCATGCCCGCCTGCGCGTCCAGGTAGGCCCGGCCCTCGACATCGTAGACGGTCGAGCCCTCGCCGCGAGTGATGATGGTGGTCCCCTTCCGGGCAAGATCCCGGAAGCGGACCTCGTTGTGGATGAGGTGCCGCAGGTCCAGCTCGTGCAGGTTCAAGCGATCTCCTCCTCTGCTCACGCCCGGGATCCGGTGGCTGCCGCCGCGGGTACGCAGACTGCCGGCCCCCATTGTACCCCGCGCCGGGCAGACTGGCCAGTTGAGCCGGCGGCCTCGCGCCCGGAACCGACCGCCGCCGCGGGGGCAGCCACAACGTTCGGGCGGGCCGCCGCCGTGCCACTGCAGAGGGCCGCCCCGCCCTGCAGGCTGCTCAGTGGCTCCGGCCCAGCGGCCGGCGGCCCGGCGATCATGGGCAGGGAACCGGTCCCGGGCGCAGCCGCCAGCTGTGCACCCGATCACACCGGCGCCGGCGGAAACTCACGGTACCCTCCGCAGGGCGGACAGGTCGTAGAGCCGGGAGGGAACAACCACCCTTCCGCGCCCTCTCCGCTGACCAAAACGGCGGAAGGATCCCAGAAGTTGCGCTTTCCCGCATAAACGCCGCATCTCACCACGCCCTTGCCCCCGCCGGGAACACATCCCTACACTGGTGGCAGGAGGTGGACATGCATGCTCACGTGCAGCCGCTGCAAGCAACAGTACCCCGAGACCGAACCCCGCTGGCGCTGCCAGTGCGGCGCCTATCTGCTGCTGGAGTCCGACCGGATGTTCACCCGCGACGCCCTCCTCCATCGGCCTCCCACCCTCTGGCGCTACCAGGAGGCGCTGGGCATCGAACGGAGCGAGCACGTGGTGTCGCTGGGCGAGGGCTTCACCCCACTGACCGCCGACGAGCTTTTCGGCCAGCCGGTCCTGCTCAAGCTGGACCAGCTCAACCCCACCGGATCGTTCAAGGACCGCGGGTCCACGGTGATGATCAGCAAGCTGAAGGAATGGGGCGTGCCGGAGATCGTGGAGGACTCGTCCGGCAACGCCGGCGCGTCCATCGCGGCCTACGCGCGCCGGGCCGGCATCACGGCCCGCATCTTCGTGCCCGAGTCCACCTCCGCCGGCAAGACCGCACAGATCCGCATGTACGGGGCGGAGCTCGTGAAGGTGCCCGGTTCCCGTGAGGACACGACCCGGGCGGCGCTCGCCGCGGCGAGCCAGACCTTCTACGCCAGCCACAACTGGAGCCCCTACTTCGTCGCCGGCCTGAAGACCCTCGCCTACGAGATCTGCGAACAGCAGGGCTGGCAGGCACCCGACTGGGTGGTCACGCCCGTCGGCGGCGGCAGCCTGGTGCTGGGGCTCTACCTGGGCTTCGCGGACCTGGTGCGGGCGGGGCTGATCCCGCGGGCGCCCCGCATCGCCGCGGTGCAGGCAGCGGCCTGCGCCCCGGTCTACCATGCGTGGAGGCAGCGGCTGGACGATGTCCCGGCGGTGGCCAAGCAGGACACGGCGGCCGAGGGCATCGCCATCGCCCGGCCGGTGAAGGGCCGGAGCATCCTCGAGGCCCTCTACCGGAGCGAAGGCGTCGCGCTCACCGTCTCGGAAGAGGAGATCTGGGCGGCCACGCACGCGCTCGCCGAGAAGGGAATCTTCGTCGAGCCCACCGCCGCCGCTGCCCCCGCCGCCGTCCGCCATTTGAAGGCAAAGGGGCTGACGGACGCAGGGTCCCGCGTGGCGGTCGTGCTCACCGGGATCGGCCTCAAGGCCACAGACAAGTTCCTGGCGCACCTGGGAACCTGACGCGGCGCATCCACGCAGGTCGGGCACGCCGAGTCCGGAACACGCCCGGGGGTGGCGACGCCCATCTGCACCGCCACCCCCGGGCGTGGGGTCAGTCGCCCTCGATCAGCGCCCGCAGTTCCCGGTAGAGCCGCAGCTTCTCCGCCAGGGGCTCCCGGCTCCGCCCGCTGGGCGAGGCCGCCACGAAGTCCAGCACCCCCGGCACCACGGAGCCGGCCTGCAGCCCGTACGCCACCTGCGAGCGGCCGGTGAGGGCCTTGTAGATGCCCTTGCCGTTGTAGCAGGCCACCCGGGGCTTGTACCGGGAAAGCTTGGCCAGCAGCTCTGCCCGCCCGGCCCTCAGCTCCGCAGTCGAGAGGTCGCCGCTGGAGGGGGTGGAGCGCCCCACCAGGTCGGTGAGCCCGTAGCCCAGGTCCAGCAGCGCCCCGTCCTCGTGCGGCGCGTAGAGCCGGTCGGTCAGGCCCGACTGCCAGAGCAGCCAGTAGAAGCGGTTCCCGGGGTAGGCGTAGTAGTGCCCCTCCCGGGCCGAGGTCTCGCCGGGGTTGAACCCGACGAAGACCACCCGGAGCCCCGGGGCCAGGTAGTCGGGCAGGGCGCGGGTCATCGCCCGTCACCCCCGTGCCCGTCGGGTTGGGCGCCGGCAGCAGGGCCGTGTCCTCCGCCCCCGCCGGCGTCAGGTCCGGAGCCGGGGCCGGCGGCGCCGTCGTCCTCGCCTTCCAGCGGCGGCAGCTCCAGGGCGTCGAACTGCGCCGTGAGCCACTGCACGTGCTCACGCATCGCCTCGTCCTGCATCAGCAGTTCCCACGCCCGCCGGGCGGCGGCGACGAACGCCGGGTTCAGCTCGTCCACCCGGTACCGCTCGGGGAGCGGGCAGAGCCCCTTCGCCAGGAAGGAGTAGCGCATCTCCAGCGTGCCGTCGGGCCGCAGGTAGGGGAGCAGCGGGTAGGTGCGGCACTCGAAGGGGCGCTTCGTCCGGTCGCACAGCCGGGTGCACTGGAGGAAGGGCACCGCGTCGAACCGGCGCTGCCACGACGGGGCGAACTCGTACTCGTCGGTGCGGTGGAACTGCCAGCTTGTGAACGTTTCGGTGCCGTCGAAAAGCGGCAGCTCGCCGGGGATGAGGTAGACGCCCTCGTTGGGCGCAAAATCGGTGCAGCAGCGGTGCCCGCAGAGCGTGCCGCAGTCGAAGGGAAGCGGCGTCACGTCGGCCAGCAGTTCCCGGGCAGCGGCGATCAGGCGCAGGTCGACCATCCGTTCATCCCCTTTCTCTGTCAGCACTCTACCATATCCGGCTGCGGCCGCCCATCCCGGTGCGGTGGAATGTGGTACCATGGACGTGGGACAGCTAAGCAGCGGAGTCACCCTTCAGAGGAGGATTCACTCGATGGCAGACCTCGGATTCATCGGATTGGGACGCATGGGCCGGCACATGGCACGCAACCTGATCCGGGCCGGCCACACGGTCTGGCTGTTCAACCGGAGCCAGGCGGTGGTGGACGAACTCGTCGCCGAGGGCGGCAGGCGGGCCGCCAGCCCCGCGGAGGTGGCCCGGAACGCCCGGGTTCTCTTCACCTGCCTCTCCACCCCCGACGTGGTGGAGTCGATCCTGCGGCAGGCGCTGGAGGGCGCTAGGCCGGGCGACATCTTCGTCGACCACTCCACCATCGGCGTGAGCGACGCCCGCCGCCTCGCGGCGATGTGCGCCGAAAAGGGCGTGCAGTTCATCGACGCGCCGGTCTCCGGCGGCCCCTGGGGCGCCGAGGCCGGCACCCTCACCATCATGTGCGGCGGCGAGAAGGCCGCCTACGAGGCGGTGCTGCCCTACCTACAGGTCGAGGGCAAGAAGCTCTACCACCTGGGGCCGGTAGGCGCCGGCAGCGTGGCGAAACTCTGCAACAACCTGCTGGTGGGCATTCACGCCGCGGCCCTGGCCGAGGCCTTCGTGCTGGGCACCAAGGCTGGCGTCGACCCGAAGGTACTCTACGAGATCATCTCCGGCGCCACCGGCAACTCGGCGCAGATCGAACGGAACATCCCCAAGTTCATCTTCCCGGGCAACTTCGAGGCCGCCTTCTCCATCGACCACCTGCACAAGGACGTCGCCCTGGCGGTCACCCTGGCGAAGGAAGAGAACGTGCGGCTCCTGCTGGGGGCCCTTACGCAGCAGCTCCTGGAGGAGGCCCGGGCCGCCGGGTACGGCCAGCAGGACGAGGCCGCGCTCATCCGCCCGCTGGAGGAACTGACGGGCGTGAAGGTCCGGGCTTGAGCGAGGGGCCGGACGTCCACACAAGCAAGAAACCACCACGCCGGAAGCGGCTGGTGGTTTCTTCTTGCTCTTCTCGGTCACCTGGTCCGCCGGCTGGTGGTTCAGTGCACGTCCCCCGGCCGCGCTTTCGCCCACTCGGCCCAACCGGCCAGTTCGTCGGCTTCCGCCTCGCCGGTGAGCACCGCCGCCAGCGGCCCGAGCCAGGCCCGCCAGGGGTGGCCCTCCGCCCAGGCAGCCGCCACGTGGGGCTCCAACCGGAAACCGGGCGAGCGGACGCCGGAGTCGAGCAACTGGCGCAGGTGGGCGAGGGCCGGGAGCCGCTCGTCGGGGTCGCCGTAGACCACCTGGTAGAACCAGCACTCGGCGGCGTCTGCACTCGGCCGCCGCAGCGCCGGGTGAGACAGGGCGTGGCGCAGCGCCGTGCGGGCCTCGCCCGTGCGGCCGGCCAGGAAGAGCGCCCCCGCCAGGTTGGCCATGATGGCGGCGTTCTCCGGGTAGAGCGAGTGGGCCACCCGGTAGAGCTTGACAGCGTCCGCATAGGCCCGCTTCACGTCGGTGAGGAAGAGGGCGTACTTGAACAGGGCGTTCCGGTGCAGCGGGGCCACCGTGAGAGCGCGCTGGTAGAGCGACTCCGCCCGGTCGTGCTGCCCCCGCACCTCGGTGAGGAACGTGGCGTAGTTGGTGAGGTTGTTGGGGTGGGCGGGGTCCACCTCCAGGGCCCGGCGGTAGTAGCGCTCGGCGGCGTCCATGTCGGCCCGGGCGTGCTCGAGGAAGTCGGCGTAGTTGCCCAGCAGGTCCGGGTGGTTGGGTGCGCTGGCGAGGCCCGCCAGGTACTCGGCCTCTGCCCCGTCGTAGTCGCCGCAGGCCGTCTCGAGGTAGACGGCGTACCGGCCGCGGATCTCCGGGTCCTCGGGGTCGAGCGCCACGGCGCGCCGGTGGTAGGCCCCGGCCAAGTCAGGGCGGCCCCGGAGGCATTCGAGGAAGTCTGCGTAGTGGCTGAGCAGGCGTGCACGGGAGCGCGGTCGACGCACGGGGCCACCCCCTCGTCAGGCGGTATCTTTTCCCTAGTCTGTCCTGGCAGGCGTGGCGCCTGCTAAGAAGGCTTTCCCCTGCCCAGGGCCTGATGAATGCGGCGCCAGAGCTGGCGGGAGCGCTCAACCTGGCCCCCGGAGGCGGGGCCCGGCCCGTAGCGGACCTGCTGGTAGACCTCCACCATCCCGGCCACCGCCTCCGCCTCGTCCGGAACGGCCTCGGCCAGCGCCCGGCCGAACTCCCCCGCGGTGGCGGCCCGGCCGGGCTGGACGCCGCGCCGGCGCGCGTCGTCCATCAGGCGACGGAAGTACCAGCGGACGGCCGCTCGCGGCTCACCGGGAGGCCGGCCCCAGACGGGCAGCCGGCGTCCCAGCTCTCCGCTGCCGGCCAGCAGGCCGCGGGCCACCTCGGCCGCGCCCCGGCCGGCCAGGGCGGCGGTCCCGCGGAGGCCGCTCCACAAGGCCTGGAGCAGCGCCAGGTACAGGCGCGCCAGGGCCCGGAGCAGGGGCAGCAGCGGAAATCCGCCGGCCCGCTCCGCCGCCTGGCGCCAGGCGATGCGGGCAACCTGCGCCGCCAGGAGCAGGGCGGCGAGGGTCAGCACCGCCTTGAGCAAGGCCGGCACCCAGGGCGGAATGGTCACCGGTTCCACGCCCCACTGATCGAGCAGTTCCTCCAGACCGGGAAGCGGTTGCCACTCCGTTCCTTCCGCCGGCGGCGCCTCGGGGTAGAACTCGACATCCGCCAGCTCGAACCGGGGGATCAGACGCTCCACCGGCAGCCGGGGACCGGCCGGCACGAGGGCGGCCATGAGCAGCGGCAGCAGGAGGAGGGAGAGCGCCTGGGGCAACCAGCGGGCGAGCACGTCCGGCGGGGGGGTAAGCCCCTCCAGCCGCCAGTCGATCTCCTGCCGGAGCCGCGCCGCCAGGGCCAGGCTGAGGGCCGCCAGCGCCGCCAGCCCGATCAGGCCGGCCAGCACGGCGCGCCAGGAGATGGGCCATCGTAGGTCGGCAGCGGCGCCGAGCACGGGCAGGAGCCCCAGCAGCAGGGTGAGCAGGCCGGTGAGACCGAGCACACGGGCCCGCAGGGCGTCGAACGCCTCACCGTGGGGGTCGGCCATCACCCGCTCGCCGCCCGGGTCGGGCATCAGGCCGGGGTGGAGCGCCCCGCACAGATCGGCGGCCTTCAGGCCCCCGTACCACGCCAGCATCAGCAGGGGAACGCCCACCCACGGCTCGATGGCGGCGAACTCCCGAAGGGCCTCCAGCCCGAGGCCCGTCGCCGGGACGGTGGCGATGAGCTTGCTCAGCAGCAGGACCAGCGCGGCCTCCACGCCCCGGAGGAGCAGCGGCCGATCCACCTCCCGGACGTAGAAATACCCCTCGAAGAGGAAGCCCTCGACGGCCAGCAGGAAGGCCCACCAGCCGAGGCCCGGCAGCAGGGGCCTTCCGGCCACGGCCGACACGCCGGCAACCGTCAGCCCCACGGCGAGGGCGACCTGCGCGTTGAGGAGCAGGGGAAGCCCCACATCGGCCAGAGGGTGCAGGGGCACGCCGCGCACCTCGGGCCAGGGAAGCGGCTTCATCCCACCACCACCTCCCCCGGCCGGATCTCGCTGAGCCGCCACACGTGGTAGCCGTCACGGGCACCGGAGGCTCCGTCCAGCACGAAGAGCAGCACGGGCCGGCCCTCCCGGGGCAGCCGTGCGCAGAGGGCCGCGAGCGCGGGCGTCTCCCGGGGCGTGACGAGGCAGAGCAGCGTGCCCCGGGGCAGGAGCCGGGCGTGTTCGGCCACGGCACGGGCGAAATCCTGGCCGCTTGCGCCCTCGATGCGGGCCAGCACCTCCAGAATCGCCCCGACGGCCATGTCGCCCTGGCGCAGCGGCAGGAAGACGGACTGGGCCTCCGGACGCGCGGAGGCGGTCTCCGCGCCGGCGGGACCGGCTGCTTCTTCCGCGGGGACGGCCGCCCTTGCGGCAGCGTCGGCTCCGGTGGCGTCCGGGTCCACTCCCGTCGCCAGCAGCGCCACCTGCTGCCGCCGCTCCACCAGGTAATGGGCCAGCGACGCCGCGGCCGTCACCGCCAGCTCCGCCTGGGTGGCAAAGTGGTCGTAGTCTTCCCGGTTGAGGTTGAGGCAGACGCAGGCGGGCAGCAGCACCGCGTGGCGGTACTGGCGCGAGGCCAGCTGGCCGGTGCGGGCGGTGGCAGCCCAGTGGATGCGGCGCATGGGGTCGCCCGGCTGGTAGGGCCTGGCGCCGGCGATCCAGGCCGGGTCCTCGAAAAGGCGCGCCCGGGTCGCCAGGTCGCCCATGGGCAGCTGCGCGGGCAGACCCAGCTCCGGAAGCGGCACGACGCGCGGGTAGACCACGAACGGGGTCAGGTTGGCCAGCTCCCCCTGCACGCGGAAGAGGCCGAAGGGGTCCCCGGCGGTCCAGCGCAGGGGGCCGATGGCGTAACGCCCCCGCCGGCGGGCGTAGATGACGTAGCGCACCTCCGCCGTCTCCCCGGCCTCCAGGGTGCAGATGCCGCTGAGCGGCTGGGCCGCCAGCTCGACGGGCCGCGACTCCAGGTACTGGAGCCAGGAGATGGGTGCGCCGGTCGGGTTGCGGAAGCGCAGCACCACCGGCAGGGTCTCGCCGGCGAAGAGCCGGTCGTCTTGCAGCACCCGCTCCACCTGCAGCCGCCGGAGCCCCCAGCTGAGGGCGAGGCTGACGGCCAGCCAGAGCCCGCCCGCCAGGTAGACGAGCGCCCAGAGCGGCCGGCCGGGGATGAGGAACGCCAGGGCCACGAGGGCCCAGAGCCAGCCAGGCGGACGGGTCATGGCCGGACGGCCTCCACCGGCGGCTCCACCGTCGTGAGGGCGCCCTCCACCACCCGGGCGGCCGTGCGGCCCCGCAGGCGGCTCTCGGGCCGAAGCACGATGCGGTGGTCCAGGACCGGGTGAGCCATGGCCTTCACGTCGTCGGGCACCACGAAGACGCGCCCCCGGATGGCCGCCAGGGCCTGGGCGGCCCGGAACAGGGCGATCGAGCCCCGGGGTGATGCGCCCAGGGCGGCGTCGGGGTGCCGCCGGGTCGCCTGCACGAGGCTGGCGATGTAGCGGCGCACGTCGTCGGCCACGTGCACCTGGCGCACCGCCTCCTGGGCGGCGAGCAGTTCCGGCGGCGAGGCCACCGGTGCGAGCCGCTCGATCGGGTGGCCCCCCTGCAGGCGGGCCAGCATGGCGTCTTCCTCCTCCAGGCTCGGGTAGCCGAGCGAGAGCCGCAGAAAGAAGCGGTCCAGCTGTGCCTCGGGCAGGGGGAAGGTGCCCTCCTGCTCCACCGGGTTCTGGGTGGCGAAGACCAGGAAGGGGCGCGGCAAGGGCCGGGTCACTCCGTCCACGGTGATCTGCCGCTCCTCCATGCACTCCAGGAGGGCCGACTGCGTGCGCGGGGTGGCCCGGTTGATCTCGTCGGCCAGCACCACCTGAGCCACGATGGGCCCCGGGCGGAACTCGAAATCACCCGTCTTCTGGTTGAACACCGAAAGGCCGGTCACATCGCTGGGCAGCAGGTCAGGGGTGAACTGGATTCGGCTGAATGTGGCCCCCAGGCTGATGGCCAGGGCCCGGGTGAGCATGGTCTTCCCGGTGCCGGGCACGTCCTCCGCCAGGAGGTGTCCCTCGCACAGCAGGGCCACCAGCGCCTGTTCGATCACCTGCTCCTTGCCGATCAGCACCCGCCCCACGTTCTCCTGAATGCGCCGGGCCAGGTCGTGAACTGCGGTCAGATCCGCCACAGACTTCGTCTCCCTTCGGGGGTCAAGGTCACAGCTGCTGCTGGGTGTGCGGCGGCACGCGCGCAACCATCAGTCAGTCTGGACTACTCATTTCGTGATCAACCCCCTCCGGGCCTTCCGGCCGGTTCATCATGGCGTCCCAGGCAGCGGCGGCGATGCGCTGGATGGCGGTGTCGGCCTCGTACTCGACCCCGCCGAAGGTCAGCACCACCAGCAGGTAAGGCCGCTCCGCCCACACGATGGCTCCGTCGTGTTCGTAGCCCGCGTAGCTGCCGAACTTGTGGGTGACCAGTTCGGGCCGCGGCGTGCCGGCCTCGATGCGCCCGTGGTAGTCAACCCGGCGGAACGGACGCAGCAGTTCCTCGGCCAGTTCCGGGCGCTCCTGGCTCATCCGCCAGAAGTGCAGCCACCAGGCGGCCTCGTCACGGGCCGTCACCGGCGTTGAGCCCTCCTCCGTGCGGGTGACGGGACCGCCGATTTCGGTGGTGCACTTCAGCAGGCCGTCCCAGGTGAGGGTGCGGGCGAGCATCTTCACCGCCACATTGTTGGAGGAGATGATGGAACGGTCCACCAGGTTCCGCACGGTCCACTGGCTGCCGAAGGGCGCGTCTGCGAACCGGCCGGCCCCCACGGGCTCCCAGTCCGCCTCGGTGTAGGTGGTGGGCGTGTCCCAGGTGAGCTCGCCCCGGTCGATGGCCTCCAGCACACAGAGGGCCACGGGCAGCTTGAACGTGGAGGCCGGCAGGTACGGGTCGCGGGGCCGGAACTCATACCGGCTGCCGGTGGTCAGGTGCACCGCCACCACGCTCAGGCGGCCGGTGAACTGAGAGGCGATGGCGTAGACGGCCTCGTGCAGCCCCCGCCACTCCGCGGGCACGAAGGCCGGAGGTGCCGGCAGCCGGGGCTCCACCGGCTCGACGGGCATCGGCTGGTAGCCGGCCAGGGGGTGCGTGGCCTGCATGGCCCCCGCCCACCCACCGGAAGGGTCCGCCGCGTCCGGCCCCGGCTGGCCCGGCGCGTCCGCCGCGCCATCAGCCGCTTCGCGCGCATCGCCCGGATCCCACCGGTCTCCGCCCTGACCGGCGGACGGCTCCGCCGCGGCCTCCCCCGACTCCGCCGACTCGCCGCGGCCGGCCGTCACGGGCACCTCCACCTCCGCGCTGACCTGTGCGGCTCCGACCGAGCCTTCCGCCGGGTGGAACAGCAGATGGACGCCGGCGAGTGCACCGGCCAGGCCGAGCGCCAACACTCCCAGCACAACCAACACGGGCCGCGCCAACTTGCCCCATTCCACCGCAGGTTCACCCCTACCCATGTTCTCGCTAATCAGACGTTACCTGCGGCAGGTCAGTTGCGGCTGCTGTGAGACTGTTCTGACGCGCAAGGGTACGAAAAGAGGACGAGCCCGAGGCTCGTCCTCCAATCGTTTGCGGTGATGTTTACTGGCCGGGCTTCGTCCAGCTGTCGGTGTTCTTCATCTCGGTGCCAGGATGCATCCGGTTGAACTTGGCGGTCAGGCTGTCGATGTCGTCGGCGTGGTCCTCATCGAGGACGATGGCCTCCACCGGGCACACCGCGATGCACTGGGACTCGCTGTAGAAGCCGTAGCACTCGGTGCACTTGTCCGGATCAATCACGTAAATGGTATCGCCAGGGCTGATGGCCTCGTTGGGGCACTCCGGCTCGCAGGCGCCACACGAAATGCAAGTATCGATAATCTTAACGGCCACGGACTGTTCTCCTCCTTTGAGGCACACGCCTACATTCCTGTCGGTGTGCCGCCAGATTGGTCACTTTGGCCCAACGCGGCAGGCCGTGATATCGCTGAACACACCACTAGGATACCGTTAGGACTCGTATGAGTCAAGGGTTCCAGCCGTCGTTTCCTGGATGAGATTGGATATCAGTGAGAACCATTCTCAGCTGCAGCAGGCCCCCGGCCAGGGGCACACCCGGCCCCGCTCGGGCTACCCCCGCATCCCCGCCTCGAGGGCCCGCCGGTTGATCTCCTCCGTCCCCCGGGGCACGCTCTCCAGCACGGCCTCCAGCAACGCCTGGTCGGTCACCACACGGCAGATCCGGTTCAGGGCCCCCAGCGCCACGATGTTGGCCGTGATGGTGCGGCCGGTGGCCTCCCGGGCGAGGCGGGTGATCTCGACCCGGTGCACCGGGCCGTCCACCGCCGGCACCGCGTGCACGAGCATGGGGTCGACGATGAGCGTGCCGCCCGGGCGCAGCCGGGTGTGAAACCGGTCGGCCGCCTCCTGGGTCATGGCCAGCAGCACATCGGCCTGCGTCACCTTCGGGAAGTCGATCGGTTCGTCGTCCAGGATCACCTCGGCGCGGCTGGCGCCGCCCCGGGCCTCGGGCCCGTAGGACTGGGTCTGGGTGACCTCGAAGCCGTCCCGGACGGCGGCCCTGGCCAGGATGATGCCCGCCAGGATCATCCCCTGGCCGCCGGAACCCGAGAGCATGATCTGCTTCACTGCCCGTCACCCGCCTTCCCGATCACCGCATCGTACGCCCTGGTGTATTCGAGGCGCGGCCGGTGCCAGAGTTCGCCGATGACGATCTTGCCGGCCAGCTCCTCCGGGGTCATGGCGGCGGCCTTGCTCGCCGGCACCGACCGCTCCGCCATGCGCTGCATCATGCGGTACGCTTCGCCCAGCCGGTTCTTGCGGCCGTAGTACGTGGGGCACTGCACCACGGCCTCGATGAAGGAGAAGCCGTCGTTCTGCAGCCCCCTGGCGATGAGCTTTTCCAGCTGCCGGGCGTGGTAGGTCGTGGAGCGGGCCACGTAGCTGGCGCCGGCGGCCTTCACCAGCTCGCACAGGTCAAACGGCGTCTCGATGTTGCCGTACGGGGCCGTGGTGGCCAGGGCCTCGGTCGGCGTGAGCGGCGAATACTGGCCGCTGGTCATCCCATAGATGTTGTTGTTGAAGCAGACGCAGGTGATGCCGATGTTCCGCCGGGCGGCGTGGATGAGGTGGTTGCCGCCGATGGCCGCAGCGTCGCCATCGCCGGTGATGACGATCACGTGCAGGTCAGGATTGGCCATCTTGATGCCGGTGGCAAACGCCAGCGCCCGGCCGTGGGTGGTGTGGAGCGTGTCGAAGTTCAGGTAGCCGGTCGCCCGTGAAGAGCAGCCGATGCCGCTCACGATCACGGTCCGGTCCTGCGGGAGCCCGGTGTGGTGGATCGCCCGGATCAGGGCCTGCAGGGCGATACCGTGCCCGCAGCCGGGGCACCAGATGTGCGGCAGCTTCCCCAGGCGCAGGTAGCGGTGAACGGGGACCTTCTCTGCAGCGGCCACCTCAGCACACCTCCTCGATCGCGGCCAGGATCTCGTCCGGAGCCAGCGGCTCGCCGGAGACCCGGCCCACCGGAACCACGCGGGTGCTCCCGCGGGCGGCTCGCTCCACCTCCCGGGCCATCTGCCCGAGGTTCAGTTCGGGCACCACCACGGCGCGCCGGCCCGCGACGCTCGCCCGTACCCGCTCGTCGTGGAAGGGCCAGAGCGTGACAGGCCGGTAGAGGCCGACCTTCAGCCCCTTCGCCCTCGCCTCCCGCACCGCCCGGCGGGCTGCCCGGGCGGTGCCGCCGTAAGCGAAAACCACCACGTCGGCGTCGGCCACGTCCTGCTCCTCCGCCTCATAGACCTCGTCCAGGTGGCGGGTGACCTTGGCGGTCAGGCGGCGCACGGCGGCCTCCACCACCTGCGGGTTACTGGTGGGGAAGCCATCCTCACCGTGGATGAGGCCCGTCACGTGGAAGCGGTAGCCCATGCCGAAGTCGGGCACCACGGGCACGCCGTCGGGGCCGGGCCGGTAGGCCTTGTGCTCGCCCGGAGGCAGGGTCGGCCGGGCCCGGTTCACGACGGGCCCTTCCGCGGGGTCGGGCAGGGCAACCGATTCCCGCAGGTGGCCGATAATCTCGTCGGCCAGGAGGATCACCGGCATGCGGAAACGCTCCGACAGGTTGAAGGCCCGCACCGCCAGCCGGTACGCCTCCCCCACGGAGGCGGGGCAGAGCGCAATGGCGGCATAGTCGCCGTGGGCGCCGTAGCGCGCCTGCATCACGTCGCCCTGGGCCGGCGAGGTGGGCAGACCGGTGCTGGGCCCCTGGCGCTGGACGTTCACCACCACGCAGGGCACCTCGGCAGCCAGCGCGAAGCCCAGATTCTCCTGCTTCAGCGAGAAGCCGGGGCCGCTGGTGGCGGTCATCGCCTTCTTCCCGGCGAGGGAGGCGCCCACCACGGCGGCCATGGAGGCGATCTCGTCCTCCATCTGCACGAACCGGCCGCCGACCCGGGGCAACCGCTCGCTGGCGAGTTCGGCGATCTCGGTGGACGGCGTGATCGGGTAGCCGGCGAAGAACCGCATGCCCGCCGCCAGGGCCCCCTCCACGATGGCCTCGTTGCCCTGCATCAGGACCTTCTTGCGGGCAGGTCGGGCGACCTCAGGCATGGGCGGCCACCTCCTCCGCTTCCGTCACCGCGATGGCAAAATCGGGGCAGTAGATCTCGCAGTTGCCGCAGCCCGTGCACCGCTCAGCGGCCACCGCTTCGGCCTTCTGGCGCTCGTTCAGCCGCAGCACCTCTCTCGGGCAGAAGTGCACGCAGATCTCGCAACCCTTGCAGTAAGCGGAGTTCACCGCGATTGCGAAACGTCTCGGCGTCCGGGTCATCGGTGTCTCCTCCAGTCGGTGCTCCCCACTCTTTCAGCGTTCTGGCCTAATCGTAATCAATTTTGTTCTGAATGTGGTACCTATTAGATAGAGAGACCTATTGGGCCGGTCCTGTAGCGCCAAGGGACCACGTCCGGTCGCACCGGGTTAGGGCCGACGACCGTGTGAGGCGGTCTGTCATGACCCTGCAGAGGGCCCGCCCGGGGCGGATGCCCGGTTCGAAATCAGTCAGGCACGTTTCGGAAGGAACCGGTGGAGGGGCGGAGCGAATGGGGTGGTACGCCACGGGGAAGGAGGCTGACGACTTGCCGTACGTGAACATCAAGATCACCCGGGAAGGCGCCACGCCGGAGCAGAAGCGCCAGCTCATCGAAGGAGTCACCCGCCTGCTTCAGACGGTCCTGGGCAAGAACCCGCAGACGACCTTCGTGATC
The DNA here is from genome assembly GCF_040797425.1 of Symbiobacterium sp. Taxonomy (NCBI): domain Bacteria; kingdom Bacillati; phylum Bacillota; class Clostridia; order Eubacteriales; family Symbiobacteriaceae; genus Symbiobacterium; species Symbiobacterium sp. Next base: position 17,698 of record NZ_JBFNEH010000045.1, read on the forward strand.
ATCGAGGAAGTGGACACCGACAACTGGGGCATTGCCGGGCAGACCGTCACCGAGCGGCGCCGGCAGGGCCTGTGAAACCCGCAGCGCCCGGCCTTCCGGAGCGGAAGGTCGGGCGCTGTCGTATGGCGGTGCGTTGCTTCCGCCCGGACGGAAACAGGGTGTGGCCGGGCCCGGGTTGGGCAAACTGAACCCAGCAAAATCCGTCTGGAGGTCAGCGCCATGAACCCTGAGGAGCTGAAGACCACCTGCGCCTACATCGCCTCGGAACTGAGCCGCATCGAGACCGTGGCCGGCACGCTGGCCATGATCGAGCGGGAGCACTACAACACCCTGAACCGCTTCGACCACCGCGAGCTCCTGGAGGTCGCCGTGGAGGAGCAGAGCGCCGCCCGCCAGCTGGGCATGGTGAAACACGTCTGCGCCGAGCTCGTTCAGCGGGTGGCCGATCTCCAGAAGGCCATCGAGCGCCAGGGAGGGGCGGGGCATGCTCCGGCGCATTGAGAAGTGGCTCCGCGCGGCCATCGACGAGACGGTGGACCGTGCCCTTGTCCGGATGGTGCGAGACCCCTATGTGGAGTCCACCGCGGAGATGATGGCGACCACGCGCAAGGTCGGGGGCGTGAACGCCACGGAGATCATGATGCGGGCTGCCCAGGGAAGCCCTGTGCCGCGCCCCCTGGGCAGCCCCCTCCACCTCTCCCCGTGGGAGAAGCTTCTCTTCAGCCCCGTCCACCTCTGCCGCTTCCCGACGCCGGAGAACGTGCCCATCGACACTGCGGTGACCATCGGGCCGCGGGCCCGCCGGCCGCTCACTGTGGCCATCCCCATCCTCATCGCCGGCATGTCGTTCGGCGGCGCGCTGAGCAAGAAGGCCAAGATCGCCCTGGCCCGGGCGGCGACGCTGGTGGGCACGGCGACCAACACCGGCGAGGCCGGCCTGCTGGAGGAGGAGCGGGCGGCCGCAAGGCTCCTGATCGGCCAGTACAACCGGGGCGGCTGGCTGAATCGGCCCGAGCTCTACCGGCGGCTGGATGCCATCGAGATCCAGCTGGGCCAGGGGGCCCAGGGCTCCACCCCGCAGCGGACATCGGCCCGGCAGATCGGTCCCGACTTCCGGCAGGTCTTCGGCCTCGCCGAGGGCGAGGACGCGCTCATCCACTCCCGGCTGCCCGGCATCAACTCCCAGGAAGACTTCGTCCAACTGGTGCGCCGGCTCCGGGACGAGACCGGCGTGCCCGTGGGGCTGAAGATCGCGGCGACGCACCACCTGGAGCGGGAACTGGCCGTGGCCCTCGAGGCCGGGGTCGACTTCATCACCGTGGACGGTGCGGAGGGCGGCACCCACGGCGGGGCGCCCACGCTGCAGGACGACGTGGGCCTGCCCACGCTGTACGCCGTGGCCCGGGCCCGGGACTACCTCGCGCGCCAGATGGCCACCGGCGACGTCTCCCTGATCGCGGCCGGCGGCCTGATCACCCCCGGGCAGATGCTGAAGGCGATGGCGCTCGGGGCCGACGCCGTCTACACCGGCACGGCCGCCATTATGGCCCTGATCGGCGACCAGGTCACGGAGGCCGTGCCCTTCGAGCCGCCCACCAGCCTCGTGGTCTACACGGGGAAGCTGACGGAGCGGCTGGACGTCGACCGGGCAGCCCGGAGCCTCCAGCGCTTCCTCAATGCCTGCGTCACCGAGATGGAGCAGGTGGCGGTCACGCTGGGGCGCACGGCCCTGCGCGATATCGACCGCTCCGACCTCTGCGCGCTCGACCCGGTGCTGGCCCGGGCCACCGGGGTGCAACTGGGCCTGGTGGCGCCGGACCGGCAGCACCGCCTCTTCCCCGAACTGGACCCGGAGACCCTGCCCGAGCCGCTGCCTCCCACCGGCCCCGGCGTCGGACGGCCGCTTTCGCTGGAAGAAGTGCACTGAGGGCAGAGGCCGGCCCCGCGGGCGCCCGCTCCCTGAGCGCGCCAGGACCCCCACCCACCCGGGATGAGGGTCCTGCGTCTATTTGGAGAGCACCCGATGGCGCTGTGGCTCGGCGAACAGGCCCCAAGCGCGCAGGGCCTCGACAATGCCGTAGATCTGGATCGGCGGCATGGCCATGGCGCTGGCGAAGAAGGCGGTCCGGTGGTGGGACGGGTCGGCGTAGAAGGCCGTCACCAGGAAGTTCAGCCCCAGGTGGCCCACCAGGGTCACCCCGGCCACGCCGACGTACGAAAGCAGGAAGAGGGCGGCGCCCAGCCGGCGGTAACCTGAGAGCAGGGCCAGCAGGGCGGCCATGGGAGCCACCAGGGCCATGAAGGCGAGTGCGCCCTCGTACAGGGGGCCCGGGCGCCCCGACAGCCCGACCGTGCTCATCACGTGCACCGCAGCGGCGGCTACGTGGAGCACCAGCGCCGGCAGGAGATCTCGCAGCGTCTTCCAGCCCATGCCCTCGCCTCCTCGCGGCCTGGCCGCGCCAGCCCATCTGGCAGCAGTATACCAGCGCAGGGCGGGCCCGCCCATCAGTACGCTTGTGGATTCGGCACGGGCCTTTCTGGGGCCCCGGCCCTACGCCAGAAGAAGTAGCGGTCGCCTCGCATGGAGGCGACCGCCGTGGTGCGAAAGCATTATGCGAACAGCTGCGCCAGCTTGGGTCCGAGGTTCTGCAGCCCCTTGTCGCCGGCAGCCCGGAAGAAGAGGTTTCCCTGCGCATCGAAGAGAAAGAACGCGGGGACGAACTGGTTCTGGAACGCCTCGGCCAGCTTGTGCTGGTGGTCGAGCAGGACGGGCTGCGTCATCTTGTAGTGTTCGATGTCCCGTTCGACCTTGGCCGTGTCCAGGTCGCCCTCCTCTTTGGGCATGTGGATGGCGACCACCTTCAGCCCCTTCGGCTGGTACTGGTCCCTGAGCTGCGACACCTGGTCCATCACTTCGTGGCAGATGTGGCAGGAAACCGACCAGAAGTGGATCAGGACGGGGCTGCCCGCCAGAGCGGCGGGGTCGAACCCCTCGGCGTTATAGCGCCCGGTCTCCCCCTCCAGCGGAGGCATCGGGCTGCCGAGGCGCATGGGCATGCTGAAGACCTCCTCCTAGCTTGCTACTTGGCTTCCAGCAGGGCCTCGCCGGGCTTCCAGTTGGCCGGGCACAGGCCACCGGCCTGCAGGGCCTCCAGGACCCGCAGTACCTCGTCCACGTTGCGGCCGATGTTGTTGTCGTGGACCAGCTGGTACTTCACAATGCCCTCGGGGTCGATGATGAAGAGGCCGCGCAGGGCGACGCCCTCCTCCTCGATCAGCACGCCGTAGGCCCGGGAGACCTCCTTGGTGATGTCGGAAGCCAGCGGATAGTTGACGGGGCCGAGACCGCCCTTCTCCTTCGGCGTCTTGATCCAGGCCCGGTGCGAGTAGACGGAGTCGACGGAGACGCCGAGAATCTCGCAGTCGAGGTCCTTGAACTCCTGCACCCGGTCGTTGAAGGCGGTGATCTCGGTGGGACAAACGAAGGTAAAGTCAGCAGGATAGAAGAAGAGCACCAGCCACTTGCCGCGGTAGTCAGAGAGGCTCACGGTCTGGTCGAGCTTCTCCAGATCCTTGGTGGACAGCATGGTGAAATCGGGAGCGGGCTTGCCAACGAGGCGCATGAAATTGACCCTCCTTTTCATTTAGAACCACTCTAAGTGGCATCCGTAGTTAGTGACGCTCAAGCGCCCTGAAGGGTTACGGTCAAAATGTTTCGACTTTATCGCTCTGGCGCCACGGGCCACGCCTTCTGGCCCTGCGACGCACACCAGGACACAGTATCTCCCACGTGAAGCCATGCCATACTGGGCGCAGGGCGGCCCGAAAGGCGCCGGCCGAGGGCGCAGGGGCGACAGTGAACCAGGTTTTCTAAGGAGGCGATTGCGATGACGGAACGGGCGCTCGTACTGGGAGGCGGCGGCATCCTGGGCATCGCCTGGATGCTCGGGCTCTGGACGTCGCTGGCAGAGGCGGGAGTGCGGCTGGAGGATGCAGACCTGGTGGTGGGCACCTCGGCCGGGTCGGTGGTGGGCACGCTGGTGGCTGGAGGCGCCCAGCCCGCACAGCTCGCGGGGCTGGTACAGGCCGGACTGGCCCTCCCCCCGGAGGCGGTGGCGAAAGTGGCCACCGGAACCGGTCTCACCGAGGAGGAGTGGGTGGGCATCGTCGCGGCGCCGCTGGGCGGGGCGACGTGGCCGCCAAAGCCGCTGCGCATCTCCGCCGTGGACGAGGCCTCCGGCGAGGCCGTAATCTGGACGCGCGAGTCGGGCGCTCCGCTGGCCCGCGCCATCGCCTCCAGCTGCGCCGTACCCAACCTCCTGCCCCCGGTGACGATCAACGGGCGCCGCTACATCGATGGCGGCGCCCGGTCGGGCACCCATGCCGACCAGGCCCTGGGCTGCCGGCGGGTGCTCATCATCGCCCCCATGGGCGGACCGAAGTACGCCCTGGGGCACGAGATGCTGGAGAAGGAGCGCGCACAGCTCGAGGCGGCGGGCTCCCGCGTCCTGGTCGTCCTGCCCGACGCCAGGACGGAGCAGGTTTTCGGCGACAACCTGATGATTCCGGACCGCGCGCCTGACGCCGCGGCGGCCGGGCTGGAGCAGGGAGCGCGTCTGGCGGAGGAGGTCAGGGCCTTCTGGGGTTAGCCGGGGGGTCGAGCCCCGCGGCCGGGGGAACCGGACCCTGCTCCGGGGGCCAGCGCGACAGCAAGGCCCCGGTGCCCGCACAGGCGGACTTCCGGGGCCGTAGCTATCGCTGGACCAGTTCCTGCAGGCGCGCCGCCGCCGCCTGCGCGGCGTGCGCCCACGTGAAGTGCCCGTGCACGTGCTCGGCCGCCCGGCGGCCCATCTCCCAGAGTTCCTCCCGGTGCGCGAAGGCCCAGCGCATCGCCCGGCGCAGGTCCGGAAGGCTCACCTGGCAGGCCCGGCCTGGGCCCGCCAGCGCAAACCCGCCAACGGAGCGGCCCAGGTGAACCTCCTGGGCCGGGACCAGGAGACAGGCGCCCTCCGGCGCGTAGTCCAGGGCGGGGCCCGCCGCCGGGAGGATGGCCGTCGTGCCGCAGGCCATCGCCTCCACAGCCGGCAGGCAGAACCCCTCGGCCCGGTACGGGGCCACCAACACGTCGGCCTGCCGGTAGAGCCCGGCCAGGGCCGAGTCGTCCAGCTGCTGCGTGATCAGGCGCACGCGGCGCCGGCATCCGGCCGTGGCCTCGGCCGCCTCCCGGACCCTGCCGGCGCCGCTGGCGGTGCGGTAGAAGCTCTCCGACCCGAAATCCTTGACCACCAGCTCGGCGGGTTCGTCCGGCCCGAACTCGGCCAGGAAAGCGTCCAGCGCCAGGTCGTACCCCTTGCGGCCGATGGTGCCGCCCACGTAGAGGAACTGGAACGGCTCCCCCGCAGCGTCCGGCCGCTCCCCGGGGCGGAACACCTCGGGATCGACGCCGCAGGGGATCACGTGCACCCGGTCGGGGTCCACCCCGGAGTCGACCACCCCCCGGCGGACCCAGTGGGAGTAGACCCAAACCTCCTCCGCCGCGGCGATGCCCGGCAGCCAGTCCACCGGGACGGGCCCGAACTCCCAGGGCACGATCACCACCAGCCGGCCCGCGGGCGGCGGCCCGAACTTGGGCGGCCAGTGGTGGCGCACCCAGATCGCCGTCCGGGCCGGGCGGTGCCAGAGGCGGTCGGCCAGCGCCCGGAAGCGCCCCTGTGCGTCGGGCCGGTAGCCGTCAGGCTCCGTGGGCAGCCCGCCCACGTCCCAGCGCAGGGCCAGCAGGTGCGCGGCCAGCTCCCGGTTGACCCGCCCGAGGCTGGAGTGCGTAAACAGCGGCCCCTCCCACACGATGCCCGGAGGGCTCGCCTTGGGGGAGCCGCGTCCTGCGCTCCCCGACCCCTTCTTCGCCTGGCCGGCCCCCTTTGACCGGCGGTCGCCCCGTCCCTCCACGGCCCGGCGCAGCTCCGCCGGCAGCCGCACGTCGGGGCGGGAGGCCAGGATGGGCGCAGCCTTTGCGGGATCGGAGCTGCGGGCGAATGCAGCGGCCACCAGCTCCACCGCCGCACGGGGTCTGCCGATCCAGAAGTACTGGAGCTCCATCCGGCTGAGCACGTCCGCGTGGATCCGGAGCCGGGCCAGCTCCCGGAGCGGCGGCAGGTAATCGGGCCCCTGGCGGAGCGCCATCGCCCATGCGGACACCGCCCCGTTGATGTCGCCGGTCCGGGCGAGGGCGCGGCCCAGGAACGTCCAGGCCCGGTAGGTGGTCGCACCGCCACCGGCGATCAGCCCGTCCGGCGGGGCCTCCTCCCGCTCGGTCAGCACCCGCCGGAGCCGGTCCGCGGCCTTCTCCAGGTCGCCCCGGAAGTACGGGATCAAGGCCCACAGGAGTCGCAGTTCGCCGTAGTCCGTGAAGGACCCGGCCCTCCTCAGCCACTCGTCCTGCCACGGGCGCTCGCCGAGGGAGAGCGCGGCGGCCAGGCCGTTTCGTACCACCAAAGCGGTCAGGCCCTGGTTCTTGCCGTATACCTGGTGGTAGATGTGGTCCAGCATCTGCAGGCCCTGGCGGCGGTCCCCCGTCGTCAGGGCCTGCAGCGCCCGGTAGAGCACCGCCCACGCCCGGTCGTCCCGGTCCGCCGGCACGTCGGCCGCCGGCGGGCGCTCGCTCTCGATGGGCACCGGGAAGAACGCCCGCCCGCCGGGCACGGCGGCGATCCAGCGGGGCTCCAGGCTGAGGAGGGTGAGCCCCTCCTTGCCCAGCGGGTAGTGCACGGGCACCAGCGCCGGCAGCGGCATCCGCACGGCCGCCGCCCGCAGGACCGTCGGTTGAAAGCCCACCAGGGGCGTTTCCCCCGGGCGGAGCCAGAGGCCCAGATCGTACCCTGCCAGATGCCGGGCCCCGTCCGGCCCGGCCAGCGCCCGCCCGGTGACTCCGGCCGCGGCGCGCAGCACGCCGTCGACGCCGGGCACCGGCAGGTGGAGCACGGGCTCCAGCCCCTCCTCCCCGCGCCCCGAGAGCAGGATGAGGGCGACCCTCCGCACGTCCAGCGGGAGGGCCTCCCGGCCAGGGGCGCGCTGCACCCAGATCGCCATGGCGCTACCTCCCCCCGTCCCTGAGGATGCGCAGGCGGTCGGCCAGGCCGGCCGCGATCCGCTCCGCGTCCCACTCCGCCTCCACCAGCCGCCGCGCGGCGGCGCCCACCGCCCGCGCCTCCTCCCTGTGCGTGAAGACATGGCGCATGACCCGCCGGAGCGCCTCCCCGTCCGGCTCCGCCCAGCGGAGGCCGCGGAAGGTGTGCAGGTCGCCGTCCGGCGCCGTGACCATCCCGGCCACCGGAACGGGGTACGCCACCCCCTCCAGCAGGAAGTCGGCCTGGCCTCCCCAGGCGGTGCCGATCACGGGCAGGCCGCAGGCCATCGCCTCCAGGAAGGGGCGCCCGTACCCCTCCCCGCGGGTGGGCAGAACGAAGGCGTCCACGGCCGCGTAGAGCCGCGCCATCTCGCCGTCCGTCAGGGGAAAGTCGAGCAGCACGATCTCCGGCACGTCCGCGAGCTCGCGCCCGAGCACGTGCCGGATGTAGTGGAGGATCTCACCGGCCACTTCCGGCCGCCGATCCAGCGGGTCGACCTTGAGGTAGAGCGTGACGGGCTCCCCGGCGGCGAACTCCTCGCAGTAGGCGCGCAGCAGGTGATCCCAGCCCTTGCGCCACTGCCACGCGAAGACGGAGAGGAAGGCGAAGCCCCGGTGGCGGGCCAGCGGAAGCGGGCTCGCGCCGGGGCTGAACAGGCGCACGTCCACCCCGCCCGGCACCAGCCGCACCTTCTCCGGGCGCACACCGGAGGCGACGAAGGCCTCCACGTTCTGGTGCGAGGGCAGCCACACCTCGTCGAACAGGTTGCACTGCGCCGCCCATTCGGGCCGGATGCGCTCGGTCTCGTACATCGTGCGTAGCACGGCCCGGGCGGCGGGTGGCCGCCCCTTGACCCAGGGAATGGGGTTGGCCTGAATCCAGAGGGCCTCCGCCGGGTTCACGGGCGTGTGGAGCAGCGGGAGCAGGTCCGCATGGGCCGCCGCCTCCTCCCCCTGTGGCACCGGGTCCATGGGGTCCATTTTCACGGCGACGCCCGCCTGCACCAGCGCCCGGACGAAGGTGCGGGACTCGGTGGCGTAGCCGCTGCCGTTGAAGAAGACCGACTCGTAGATCACGCCGGGCACGGGGGTCCACCTCGCCGGTCCTCCGCGTCACCGCGGCTGAAGAGCGCGTCGGCGAAGGCGGCGCCGATGCGCGCGACCTGCCGCACCTCCTGGGCCTTCTCCCGCGCACACACGAGCAGCACCTTGGGGGTGTCCACCACGATCAGGTCGGAGACCCCCAGCAGCACCACCAACCGGTCGCCGCCGTGCACCACCACCCGCCGCGAGTCTTGCAGAAGCACCTCGCCGATCACCGCGTTGCCGTTCTCGTCCAGCGGCAGCAGGCGGCTGAGGGCGGCCCAGTCGCCCACGTCGTTCCAGCCGAAATGGCCCGGCACCACGGCCACCCGGTCGGAGCGCTCCAGTACCCCCTTGTCGATGGAGGTTCCGGGAAGCCCGGCGAACTGGCCGGCCAGGCCGGGCAGAGGCGGCGCCGCCCACGGCAGTCGCTCCAGCACGGCGTGCAGTTCGGGCATGTGGCGGCCGATCTCCTCGTCCAGCACGCCGGCCCTGGCGACGAGAATGCCGCTGTTCCAGGCGTACTCGCCGGATTGCAGATACTGCTCGGCGGTGGCCCGCTCGGGCTTCTCGGTGAAGCGGTCGACGCGGAAGGCCGGCACGGCCGTGGGGAGTTCCAGCGGGGCCCCGCGCCGGATGTAGCCGTAGCCCGTCTCCGGTCGGGTGGGCGGGATCCCGATCGTGACCAGGTACCCGTGCCTGGCCACCTCCACGGCGGCCTGCACCGTCACCCGGAAGCGGGCCGGCCCGGTGATGTGGTGGTCAGAGGGCATCGCCACGAGGATCGCGTCCGGTCCGAGCCGCCGGGCCGCCAGGCCCAGGGCGGCGGCGGTGTTGCGCGCGCACGGCTCCAGGATCAGGTTGGCCTCCGGCAGCGCCGGCAGTTCCTGCCGCACCAGGTCCGCGTACCGCTCCTGGGTGACCACGTAGATCGACTCCGGCCCCGTGAGTGCAGCCGCCCTGGCAAAGGTGGCCCGGATCAGCGACTCCTTCCCGTCCACCTGCAGGAACTGTTTGGGCAGGGCCTCGGTCGACCGGGGCCAGAAGCGCTCCCCCCTGCCACCGGCCAGCAGCACCACCCGCACATCGTGCCACGGGTGCGTCACGCCTCCTCACCTCCGGTGGCCGGCGCTTCCTGCGCCTCCAGTTCCGCCCGCAGGCGCTGAACCTGCGGAGCCAGGGGACTGCCGGTCCAGTCCAGCCGGCAGATCGCCAGCGCGCCCTCGCGGTCACCGGCCCCCGACAGGCCCCTGGCCAGGACGAAGAGCCCGGCCCTGTCAAGCCTCCCTGCCTGCCGGAAAGGCTCCAGCAGCCGGACGGCCAGGCCCGGGCGCCGCGCGTGCAGGAGCAACGTGGCCACCTGAACCTGGTCGGCGTACTGCCAGCCGGGGAAGAACGCCCGCAGCTCTATGAGCAGCTCCTCATCCCCGGCCGTGCGGCCCAGCAGGGCGGCCAGCCGCTTCAGCGGCTCGTGCCAGCCCGGGCGCATCTGCGCCGCCCGCCGGTAGGCCTCCCGGGCCTCCGCGTGGCGCCCCAGGGCCTCGAGGGCCGCGCCCAACTCCAGCTGCGCCTTGTAGGTGCCGGTGCCCGGGTCCGTCGAGGCGTAGCGCAGCGCGGGGGCGGAACCCAGTTCGAGGCAGCGTGCGAAGGCGGCAGCGGCCTCCTCGGCCTGCCCGGCCCGGGCCCGGGCCACGCCCTTGAGGAAGTGCAGGTCGGTGTAGTCGGGATAGCGGGCGATCTCTTCGTCCAGCAGGCGGAAGAGCGACGGCCACTCCTCCCGCTCCAGCAGCGTGGCGGCATATGCCTTCACCAGCTTCGGGCGCCAGACGTCGCCGGGCCGGGCCCGGGCCAGCGCCGCGCCGAAGCACGCCGCGGCCTCCTCCAGCAGCCCCTGGTCGTAGTACTCGATGCCCAGGTTGAAGTGGGCGAAGCCGTCCTGCGGGCTGCGGGCGATCATCTTCTCCAGCAGGCGCCGGTTCCGCTCGAACTTGCGCCGGGCGGCGCGCACCTCCCGCAGGTAGCCGTAGTGGACGACCTGCAGCCCACTGTGGGCCGTCTTGCTCCCAGGACGCCTGGCCAGGATCGTGGGGAGGATCTGCTCGTGAACCTCCCCGGCGAACCGGTACTCCGGGCGATTCCGCCAGAGCCGGAAGAGCGCGCTCTCCTCCACCTCCGGCTGCGTGGCGGAGCCAACCAGGTGGCGCATCTGGACGAAGTAACCCTCCACCTCGGGGTCGTCCAGCAGCGCCGGAAGGCCCGCGGCCGACCCCGGAACCAGGATCTCGTCGGCGTCCAGCATGAGGATCCAGGCGCCCGTCGCCCGCTCCAGTGCGGCGTTGCGCGCCGCGCTGAAGTCGTCGGGCCACGGCATCTCAAACACCGTCGCGCCGAAGCGGCGGGCGACGGCCACGGTGCCGTCCTGCGATCCTGTATCCACCACCACGATCTCGTCGACGATGCCGCGCACGCTCTCCAGGCAGCGGGGGAGGAACTTCTCCTCATCGCGCACGATCATGCATAGACTCAGACGCGCAGGCATGTGTATCGCACCCCTGTGGTGGAGTCCCGGCCTCACGGGCCGCTCCCTGCCACCCTATGCAGGGCCGGCGCCAGAGGTGGCGCTCAGGGCGAGCGCCGCCCGCTGATCCGGACCCGTACCCTGTGCGTGGCCGTCTCGCCACTCCCCTGATAAGTAGTGGCCGTCGCCCTCACCATCGGCGGGCGCCCGGGCCTGACCGGGCGACTCCGCTCAAGAGGGGCGCCGCGCTCAGCCGCTGGCTCCTGCGCCCCCGGTGCGGCAGCCTGCCCCTCGACGGCGGGGGCCCCGGCCGAAACCGCCGGATCGGCCGGCGGCTCCTCGCCGTCCGGCGCCCCGGGCGCTTCCTTGCCTCCTCCCTCCGCCGGTTCATGTGCGCCCGTCGCTCTCCTCCGCATCAGCGACAGGAGCACCGCCATGGCCGGCGGCGGGTGGGGCTGGGAAGAGAGCGATGGGCTGCTTCTCAGGTGCAGGAGCACGGCCGCAGTGCAGAGGAGGGTGCCCGCGATCAGCAGCGCGACGGGAACCGGGAGCATGAGGAGCCCCCACAGCATCAGGATCCCCCCCGTCACGCCCAGGGCGAGAACCGCCCATCGCACGTACATGGCGTCACCTCCACGTGACCATTCCCTCCGCGCAAAGCACTCGTACCAACAGTCCCTCTATTATACAAAGTGGCACGGCCCCGTGGTGTCATCCGGACACGGAGCCCGTATTATGTAACACGACCCACTGAGGAGGGAAAAGGCGTCCATGTCCGGTGACCACAACACGGATCCGCAGTACCTGATCAGGCCGCAACCCGATTCGGTCCCGATTGCAGCGCCCATCGTCTCGGGACAGGGCGAGACCGAGGTTCTGGAGCGCATCGTTCTTGATCTGGCCGAGCTCGCTGCGGCAGGTGCCGGAGCAGGGATCCTGACGTCGGATACCCTGGTGGCTCTGGAAGTCGTCGCACTGTCGAAGCGCATCTCCATCACCGAGTGCGAGGTGTTTACCAACAAGGTTCTGATCAACGGCGTACTGCATAAGGACCTCCTCTTCAAGTTCGCCGCCATCACACAACCCCTCGCTACCGATCTCAGCCTCACGGGGAGCGACTGCACCTTCATCCTGGCCGAGACGCTGGACCTGGTCATCGACTGCCCGTTCGGCGCGTGCGTCCCCGTACCCGGTGCGTGCCCGGGCGACACCTGCCTGGTGCAGAATGCCTGCGTGGAGGCCGAGAAGGAGCTGCTGATCGACACCGACGGCGACGGCGTCCCCGACCAGTTCGAGGAGAAGGTGTGCATCCTGCTGCAGGTCCAGACGATCCGGAACCAGGCGGTGACCATCACACCGGCCACCATCATCCCTGGCCCCGTGGTCCCCACCTGCCCGCCCAACCCCTGCCCGAGCCAGGTCGGGTTGCCCAGCAGCGTCTTCATCACCCGGCAGCCGGGGGTATTCCGGGGTTAACCAACGTGGCCCGACACCCAGCGG
>NZ_JBFNEH010000046.1:0-28688 GCF_040797425.1 Symbiobacterium sp.
CGACACGAAAACCAATTCAGCCCAGCCCATCTGGAGGGGAGCGCCATGCAGCGTCTGCGACGGCACCTCTCCGCCGGCGGCCTCGTCTTGCACAACAACTCCATCCTCCTGGTCAGGAACCGGCGCGGGCACTGGGGCCTTCCCAAGGGCCACTGGGAGCCCGGCGAACTCCTGGAGGAGACCGCAGCCCGGGAAGTGTTCGAGGAGACGGGACTCGAGGTCGAGATCGGCGACCTCGCCTTCATCACCGAGTTCCGCAATCTCGAGGCCCGGGAGCACCTGGTGCAGTTCTTCTTCGGGGCGACGCTGCTCGGCGGCTCCATCACACCCGCCCCCGGCGAGATCTCGGGGGTAAAGTGGGTGCCCACCTCGGAAGTCAGCCAATACATCCGCTGGCGTCCCTGGCTCGAACCGCTCACGCACTGGCTGAACGGCGGTACGGTGCGGTACCACTGCTTCCCGGATCCCTCGCGCAACCGGATACGCTGAGTCGTAAGCCCGGGGGGCCCCTGCCCCCGGGTTGTCGCCGCGCGCGTGTAGCCCGCTCAGTTGCCATGCCACAACCGCAGAACGGTCCGCAGCAAAGGAGGAACTACCGTGCGCATCCGACTCGCCACCAAACTCACTGTGGCCTTCTCTGCCGTAACCATGGTCACGTTGCTGATCGCCCTGTACCTCACCCTGTCGCTGTTTGCAATCTCCGACCAGTACCGCCTGGCGGTGGAGCGTATCCAGCCGGCGGCCCTCCACATGGCCAACGTCGTCGCGGCGCTGAACGGCCAGGAGTCCGCTGCGCGGGCGTATGCGCTTTACCAGGACATCCAGTTCCGGACGGATTACGAAGAGTTCACGGCCCAGTTGGAGCAGGAGCTAGCCGCACTGAAGGAACTGTTGTATGACCCGAATAATATCAAGCTGTTTGACCTTATCATTCAGAACAGCAGCCAGTACCAGGAGGTCGTGGCCGACACCTTTGCCCGGGTCGAGCAGGGCAACGCCCAGAGCGCCGCCCAGGTCCTCCAGTGGCGGGGCGAGCAACTCAGCCAGCAAGTTCGACACCTGGCCGAGCAACTGCAGGTCAACCTCAATCGAGCCGCTGATGAGGCCACGGCCGCAGCCAACCAGCGGTCGCAGCAGGCCCAGCAGGGGGCGATCGCAGCCTCGGCGGTTGGCCTGCTGCTGAGCCTGGTGCTGGGCTGGAGGCTGGCAAAGGGGATCGCACGGCCTGTGGCGCGGGTGGCGGCCGTGGCCCGGCAACTGGCCGCGGGTGACCTGACGGTCTCCGAGGTGCAGGTGCGGGGGCGGGACGAGATCGCCGACCTGAGCCGCACCGTGAACGAGATGCTCCGCAGCCTGCGGGCCCTCGTCGAGAACATCCAGCTCAGCACCGATGCGGTGACCCACACCGCCCAGCAACTGGCCAGCGCCTCCGACGACTCCGCCCGCGCCGCCCAGAGCGTTTCCCAGGCGGTCGCCGACGTGGCTTCCGGCGCCTCCGGCCAGGCTGCGGAGGCCGCCGCCGTCCACGACCGCATGGAGGACCTGCGCCAGGCCGTGCAGCAGATTGCCGCCAGCGCCGCCTCCTCCGCCGACGAGGTCCAGCGGGCGGCCCAGATGCTAGCGGAGGTGCGGCAGGCCCTGGACGATGCGACCCGCGACGCGGGCGATGCGGCGCAGGCGTCCGACCAGGCCGCAGAGACGGCCCGCACCGGCTCCGACGCCATCGGCCGCGCCCTCGCCGCGATGGAGCACATCCGGGAGGCCGCCGAGGAGAACGCCCGCCGCATCAACGACCTCAGTGCCATCTCGGGCGAGGTCGGCCAGATCACCAGCACCATCTCGGAGATTGCCGAGCAGACCAACCTCCTCGCCCTCAACGCCGCCATCGAGGCGGCCCGGGCCGGGGAGCAGGGCCGGGGCTTTGCCGTGGTGGCGCAGGAGGTGCGGCGCCTGGCCGAGCGGTCGGCGGCGTCGGCGCGGGAGATTGAGCGGCTGATCGCCGATATCCGGCAGCGCACGGATCAGACCGTGCAGGCGACGGAGGCGACGGCGGCCGAGGTGAGCGAGGGCTACCAGAAGGCGCAGGCGGCCCGGCAGGCGCTGGAGAACATCCTGCAGGCGATCGGCGTGGGCGCTGCGAAGGCAGAGCAGATTGCGCAGGGCGTGGAGGAGATCCGGGAGCGGGTGGCAGGGCTCACCCAGACCTTCGATGCCCTGGCAGCCACCAGCGAGGAGAACTCGGCGGCCACCGAGCAGATGGCCGAGACGGTGAACCAGGTGGCGCAGAGTGCGGCGGAGATCGGGGACGTATCCCGGAACACCGCGGCGGCGGTCCAGGAGGTCTCGGCCTCGGTGGAGGAGATGAGCGCCTCGGCCGAGGAGGTATCGGCGGCGGCGCAGTCGCTGGTGAACACGGCAGATGCGCTGCGGGAGCACGTGCAGCGGTTCCGGCTGTAGACAGCAAGGGCGGATCCACCAGCGGATCCGCCCTTTGGCGTGTGACCACCCGGTCTGGCCTGCGGAACAACAGCCGGCGTGCAGGGGGACTGGCCGCCGGGCGGCACGGCTTGTCCCCGCGCGACCCGGGTAGTATTATATTGATGATCAACATATTGCCCAATTCTGCCCTGCACATGTTCCATGCCGCCACCGCGGTCCCGGGCGACACAGGAGGGAGCACCGTGCGCATCAGACTCGTTACCAAACTGTCGGCAGCCTTCGCTGCCGTAACGGCGGTCGCGATGCTGGTCGTGCTGTTCCTGGCGATCTCGCTCTTCTCGGTCAGCCGCCAGTACCAGGTCGCCGTTGAGCGCATCCAGCCGGCGGCCATCCACATGGCCAACGTGGTCGCAACCTTGAACGCCCAGGAGTCGGCGATACGCGCCTACGCACTGTTCCGGAACGACCTGTTCCGGGCCTATTACATCGAGGCCACCACTGAGCTACGGAACGAGCTGGCCACGCTGCAGGAGCTGCTCTCCGAGCCCGAGGACGTTGAGATCCTCAACCAGATTACCGAGTACAGCACAGAGTACCAGCAGGTGGTCAAGGAGGCGTTCACCCGCATCGAACAGGGCAATGCCAACGGCGCCACTCTGCTTCTGCAGTCGCGGGGCGAAGAGCTCAGCGGCGACGTCCGGGATCTGGTGCGGGAACTGCAGGCCAACCTTGGCCGGGAGGCCGACGATGCCGTCACCCGCGCCCGCCAGCACGTCGAGGAGGTACGCCTGGGTGCCATCGTCGGCGCCGCGGTCGGCCTGCTGCTGAGCCTGGTGCTGGGCCGCATGCTGGCGAAAGGGATCGCACGGCCTGTGGTGCAGGTGGCAGCCGTGGCCCGGCAACTGGCCGCGGGCGACCTGACGGTCTCCGAGGTGCAGGTGCGGGGGCGGGACGAGATCGCCGACCTGGGCCACGCCATGAACGAGATGCTCCGCAGCCTGCGGGCCCTCGTCGAGAACATCCAGCTCAGCACCGATGCGGTGACCCACACCGCCCAGCAACTGGCCAGCGCCTCCGACGACTCCGCCCGCGCCGCCCAGAGCGTTTCCCAGGCGGTCGCCGACGTGGCTTCCGGCGCCTCCGGCCAGGCTGCGGAGGCCGCCGCCGTCCACGACCGCATGGAGGACCTGCGCCAGGCCGTGCAGCAGATTGCCGCCAGCGCCGCCTCCTCCGCCGACGAGGTCCAGCGGGCGGCCCAGATGCTAGCGGAGGTGCGGCAGGCCCTGGACGATGCGACCCGCGACGCGGGCGATGCGGCGCAGGCGTCCGACCAGGCCGCAGAGACGGCCCGCACCGGCTCCGACGCCATCGGCCGCGCCCTCGCCGCGATGGAGCACATCCGGGAGGCCGCCGAGGAGAACGCCCGCCGCATCAACGACCTCAGTGCCATCTCGGGCGAGGTCGGCCAGATCACCAGCACCATCTCGGAGATTGCCGAGCAGACCAACCTCCTCGCCCTCAACGCCGCCATCGAGGCGGCCCGGGCCGGGGAGCAGGGCCGGGGCTTTGCCGTGGTGGCGCAGGAGGTGCGGCGCCTGGCCGAGCGGTCGGCGGCGTCGGCGCGGGAGATTGAGCGGCTGATCGCCGATATCCGGCAGCGCACGGATCAGACCGTGCAGGCGACGGAGGCGACGGCGGCCGAGGTGAGCGAGGGCTACCAGAAGGCGCAGGCGGCCCGGCAGGCGCTGGAGAACATCCTGCAGGCGATCGGCGTGGGCGCTGCGAAGGCAGAGCAGATTGCGCAGGGCGTGGAGGAGATCCGGGAGCGGGTGGCAGGGCTCACCCAGACCTTCGATGCCCTGGCAGCCACCAGCGAGGAGAACTCGGCGGCCACCGAGCAGATGGCCGAGACGGTGAACCAGGTGGCGCAGAGTGCGGCGGAGATCGGGGACGTATCCCGGAACACCGCGGCGGCGGTCCAGGAGGTCTCGGCCTCGGTGGAGGAGATGAGCGCCTCGGCCGAGGAGGTATCGGCGGCGGCGCAGTCGCTGGTGAACACGGCAGATGCGCTGCGGGAGCACGTGCAGCGGTTCCGGCTGTAGACAGCAAGGGCGGATCCACCAGCGGATCCGCCCTCATTTTGTACGCCACTCGTTCATCGCATGGGGCTGCGCGCCCCCGATCCCACACGGTTCACGGGTCGCTCCGGAAGGGCCCCTCGAACGCCGCCGGGTCCAGGTGCCAGAGTGCGGCGCTGCTGGTGGAGACGCCCGAGGCCCCGGCCCTGAGCGCTTGTGCGACCTCCTCCGGGGTGCGCACCAGGCCGCCGGCGATGATCAGCGTGTGCGGCAGTTGTGCCCGGATCGCCCCCACGGCCCTGGGGACGATCCCCGGCAGCACCTCCACCACCTCCGCCCGGCTCGACCGGGCGGCCTCGATGCCCGTGGCCAGGGACTGCGAGTCCAGCAGGAAGAGTCGCTGCAACGGCGTGAGGCCCAGCCGGCGCGCGGCCTGCACCAACCCGGTGCGGGTGGTGATCAGCCCGAGGGGACGGGCCGTCTCGGCCAGATACTCCAGGGCTTCCTCGTCCCGGCCCAGGCCGCCGATGAAGTCCAGGTGGATGAAGAGGAGCTTGCCCGCCGCCGCCACGGCATCCCCCACGGCGGAGAGCCGCTGGATGCTGGTGGAGAGCAGGAAGATCGCGCGGCAGTGCGACGCGATCGCCTCCGGCAGCCGGTCCTCGTCCCGCACGGAGGCGATGACCGGATGCACCCGGAGGGCGTCGGCCAGGGCCGCTGCACCCTTGCTCTGCCGCCGGTCGGCCACGGTGATCATCTCGCTTTCGTCGTCAATGCTGCTGCCCGTCCAGGAGCCGCTCGAGGCTGGGCACGTCGTAGCCCACCACCACCTGATCGCCGCGGACCACCACGGGACGGCGCCAGAGACCCGGTTCCCGGGCCAGGAGTTCGACCAGTTCCTCGTCGCTCAGGTCCCGCTCGGCGAGGCCCAGTTCCTTGTAGCGCCGGCTGCGGGTGGAGAGCAGATCCCGCACGCCGCCCGGCAAGCGGGCCGCCAGCCACCGCACCTCGTCGGGGGTGGGCTTCTCCTTGAAGAAGCGCCGCTCGGTCACAGAGACCGGCTTCGTGGCAAGCAACTGCTTGGCCTTCTGACAGGACGTTCAGGTGGGGTACGTGTAGAAGGTGACTTCCCGCTCCATCGTGCACACCTCCTGGACTTAGTGTTCCACTTCTGCCCAGGGGGCTCCTGCCCGCCCCCAGACGAAAGCCGACCTCCGGCCGGGAGCACGGCCCGGTGCGGCCGTGCGTCAGCGCGGGTGCCTGTGGCGGCCGCCCCAGCGCCGGAAGAGCACGGGCGGGATGGCGAGGCCGGCCGCCAGCAGGCCGGCAAACAGGAGGGCGCGTGCCAGCATCCAGGCGCCCTCCGCCAGCCGGTTCTGGGAGAGCAGCAGCACGCCCCGGTAGGCGATGATGCCCGGCACCAGCGGGAAGAGGCCCGGGATGGCGAACAGGATCGCCGGATGATGCAGCCGCCGGGCCAGGACCTCCGCCAGCAGGCCCAGTACCAGGGCCCCGAGGAAGATCGCGGCCGGATCGGGCAGGCCCAACTGCCGGGAGAGATCATACCCCGCCCAGGCCGCCAGGCCGCAGAGGCCCGACCAGAGGATTGCCGAGCGGGGTGCGCGGAACGAGATGGCGATGGCGACCGACGTGAGGAAAGCAAACGGATAGGTGATCACAGGACTGCGCCACCCCCAACGAGGAAGAGCGCCGAGCCGACCCCGATGGCCAGTGCGGTCACCTTCACGAAGGCCTCGAGGCCCCGGGCAGTGGCGCTCACCAGGTCGCCGGAGATCGCGTCGCGCAGTGCATTCGTAAAGGCCAACCCGGGCACGAGGATCATGATGCCGCCCGCCACTACCGGACCCACCGGCACGCCCAGCCAGCGGTTGAGCAACGTCGCCCCGAAGACGGCGTTGGCGCCGGCGATGAGGTCGCTCACGGCGTCCGGAAGACCCAGCCAGCGGCACATGCGCTCGCCCGCCTGCACGGCGAGGTTGACGAAGAAGGCCGGCACCACGCCGTCCAGGGTGCCGCCCACCAGCATGGTGGCGGCGGCGGCCCCGAGCCCGTTCACCGGCACGTCCAGCCAGGCGGGCAGAGGGGCGGGCTGCGCCGCGATCGCCCGGACGCGCCGGAGGGCCTCTTCCGGGTCCAGCGGCCGGGCGACCAGCTGACGGGAGAGTTCGTTGATGCTGCTGATTCGGTCGAGGGCGATGGTGCGCCGCCGCACCCGCCGGATGACGGTGGCCTCCTCCTGGGAGAGGCAGATGAAGATGCCGGTGGGTGTGGCGAAGATCTCGGGCTCCTCCACCCCGTAGGCGCGCAGGATGCGCCCAACGGTGTCCTCCACCCGGGCGACGTCGGCGCCGCATTCCATCAGCACGGCACCGGCGGTTGCGGCAAGCCGCAGCACGGCGGCGCGTTGTTCTCTGTCCACTTCTGTTCACCTCTGCGGGGCCGCAGGCGGCCCCCTGCGCCTAGACGGCTGCTCTGTACGAAACGAACCCGGAGTGCCGGTCGAAGCGGGCCCGCCCCTGCACCACCAGCAGGTCGAGGTGGGCCACCACTTCAGAGAGGGCCAGGAACTGGTGGAAGCCCTGCACCCGGGGAAAGAGCTCCCCCGTCAGCTCCCAGGGGCGGCGCCCGGGACCCAGGAGCCCCAGCACGGCGTCCAGCCTGCGGGCATGCTGGGTCCGGTAGCGCGCCACCACCGCCCGGTGGTCGGTGATCACCGGCCCGTGCCCGGGCAACACCCGGTCGAGGTCCATCGCCTCCACCCGGTCCAGCGAGCGCAGGAACTGTGCAAGCGTCATGGCCCGGGACGGGTCGTGGGGCACCGCGTCCCGGTGGCCCGGGAGCACCGGCTCCATGATCGGGTTGGGCGTGACCCCCTCCAGCAGGTGGTCTCCGCCCAGCAGGGTGCGCCCCGCCCGGTCCAGGAAGCCGGTGTGCCCCAGGGCGTGGCCCGGCAGGTGCACTGCCTCCAGCTGGCCGCCCTCGAAGGGGAAGATCTGGCCGTCGGCCAGCGGCCGCCAGCCGGCCAGCGGCGCGGTCAGCTTCCGCTCCAGCCGCCAGAACTCCCTGGCCATCCCGATCTGGTCAGGACCGACACCCGCCTCCTCCATGGCGCGGACGAGCTGCTCCTCCCACCAGGGCGAAGCCTCGGCCTTGGCCTGCTCCTCCGGGTGCAGGTAGACCTCGGCCCCCGACTGCTCCTGAATCCAGCCGGCCAGGCCGAAGTGATCTACGTGGGCGTGGGTCAGCAAGACGCGCCTGACGTCGCTGACGGCGAGGCCCAGCGCGGCCAGCCCGGCCGTGAGCGCCTCCCGGCACTCCTGCGTGCGCAGGCCCGCGTCGATGAGGGTGACGGGGTCCTGGCGCACCAGATAGACGTGCACCGGACCCAGCCCCGGAAACGGCGTCGGCAGCGGAATCTGATGAATCGGCAGCATGGCGTTTCTCCATCCTCCCCCAACGGAAAGGCGCCGTGCCCCCCCACGGCGCCTCACCCTATCACTTTAGCGATTTTGGACGGTCCCTGCAACAGCTTGCTCGGATCCGGTGCTGCCGCCTTCCGTCACCGCCTCCAGCAACAGTTCGGCCAGGTCGAGCACCCGGATCTGGCCGCTGCCGTCCTCGGCCGCGACGCCGTCGGAGAGCATCGTCATGCAGAAGGGGCAGTTGGTGGCCACCGTGGTCGCTCCGGTGGCGATGGCCTGCCGGCTCCGCTCGATGTTGATCCGGGTACCGTGGTGCTCCTCCATCCACATCCGGGCCCCGCCGGCGCCGCAGCACATCGCCGTGCTGCCGTGCCGCTCCATCTCCCGCAGCTCCACCCCGGGCAGTGCCCGGAGCAGCGCACGCGGCGCCTGGAACTCGCCGCCGTAGCGGCCCAGGTAGCAGGAATCGTGGTAGGTCACCGCCTCCGCCACCTTCCGGACGGGCTTCAGCCGGCCCTCCTGCACCAGCCGGGCGAGCAGCTGGGTGTGGTGGACGACCTCCACGTCCAGCCCCATTTCCCGATAGTCCTTGTCGAAGGTGTGGAAGCAGTGCGGGCAGTGGGTAATGATCTTCTTCACCCCGTAGGCCTTCAGCGTCTCGATGTTCTCCATGGCGAGCTGCTGGAAGAGCATCTCGTTGCCCGCCCGCCGGGCCGAGTCGCCGGTGCACTTCTCCTCCTTGCCCAGGATGGCGTAGGAGACGCCGGCCCGATCCAGGAGCTGCACGATGGCCCGGGCGATCTTCTGCCCGCGCTGGTCGTACGCCCCGGCGCAGCCGGGCCAGAAGAGGTACTCGGCGTCGGGCCGGTCGGCGATCAGGGGCACGTTCAGCCCCTCGGTCCACTGCGTGCGGGTGTGGGCGCCCAGACCCCACGGGTTGCCCTGCCGCTCCAGGTTCTTGAAGGTGAGGTTCAGCTCCTGCGGGAACTCGCCCTGGAGCATCACCTGGTGGCGGCGCATCTCCACGATCTTGGGCACGTGCTCGATGTAGACCGGGCAGACCTCCATGCACGCCCGGCAGGTGGTGCAGGCCCAGAGTGCCTCGGGGTCGACCACCGGCCCCACCAACTCCGACTCAAAGGGCTGCTCCCCCGGCCGTTCGCCCTTCATCGCCGCCAGGGCCAGCGCAGGGCCCCGCGTGTGCAGGTGGTGCTGCAGGTCGAGGATCAGCTTCTTGGGGTTGAGCGGCTTGCCCGTGAGGAACGCCGGGCAGTTCTCCTGGCAGCGGCCGCACTCCGTGCAGGCGTCCAGGTCGGCCAGGTCCTTCCACGAGAA
The DNA here is from genome assembly GCF_040797425.1 of Symbiobacterium sp. NCBI lineage: Bacteria > Bacillati > Bacillota > Clostridia > Eubacteriales > Symbiobacteriaceae > Symbiobacterium > Symbiobacterium sp. The sequence goes on from NZ_JBFNEH010000046.1 coordinate 9,296, forward strand.
GTCCCAGAGCGACGCCGCACCCAGCACCGGGGCCTCCGACTCCAGGTCAGTGGTGCTGAGAATGCCGGCGGGCCGCAGGTCAGAAAGGAAGATGTTCACCGGACCCGTGAGGATGTGCACCATCTTGGAGTAGGGCAGGTGAGCGATGAGCGCGAAGGAGATCGTCATGTGGAACCACCAGAGCACCCGGTGGAGCACCAGCATGGCCTCCAGCGAGAGGAAGCTGGCCAGCAGGCGGCCGTGGGCCAGGCCCACGGGCGACCAGGCCGCCCACGGGTCGTCGGTGGCCACGATGCGGATGCCCTCCACCCAGAAGCCCGTCCACAGGATCAGCAGGATGTGGGCGAGGAAGAGCCAGTCGGGCAGCAGCCCGGGCCGGTCCGCCACCCGGGAGAGCGCCCGGGGCTTCACGATTCCCCGCCGCACCCAGGCGATGACGACGCCCACCATGGCCAGCAGCCCCGCCAGGTCGAGGACGAGCGACTGGAACCACAAGTAGAAGGCGCCCTGCATGATACGGATGCGGAAGTCCTCGTGCACCATCACGACCAGCGTGCCGAGGAAGAGGATGGCGAAGCCCCAGGAGAACAGGATGTGGAAGACGCCGGCCACCCTGTTCTGCGACAGCCGGCGCTGGAGCGCCGCGTGCTGCCACACCCGCCCGAGGCGTGCGCGCACCTGGTCCCAGCGGACCTCTGGCCTGCCGATGAACCAGAGTCGGACGCGCTGCCACATGCCGTAGGCGAATACGGCGAACGCGGCGACCAGAATCAGGTAGAGTATCCATTCATTGTTAATGTTCCAGTAGACGGTTCGCGTTGCAGCCATCTCTGTGCCTCCCCTTTGCCAGCCGGGATTCAACCCCGTCCCCCACACGGCGGTTGAATGAATGTCCATTCATAGGCTGTCTCGGTATATTCGTCTCTCTCAGCGGAATATCCTCTATGCTCATTCTATTCTACAAGAGAATATCCGCCCACTCTGCGAACACCCCGCCGGGTGCGGAGCCCCGGCGGCTGGCACCCCGGAGTACGTGCCTCTCCGCCTGCATCAGGCTCGCCGCCAACCGCTCCTGCATGGGCGCCTCCAGGACGGCTTCCGGCCCATGGCTCCCCGGGCAGTCGCCTGCCGGCATTCGGGCGAGCCGGGGCGAATAGCCTCTCTGGGGGGGATGCACGTGCAGGACCTGCTCTACCGGGCGGGGTTCCCCGCCACGCGCTGGGGGTGGCTCGGGTTCCTCGCCGCCGTGGCGCTGGGCACCGTGGCCACGGCAACCGCCACCGGCGTCGAGGCGGTTCTCCTGGCCGGCCTGATCCTGCTCTCGTGGGTGATCAACCTGGCCACCCTCCGCTGGCCGGCCCGGTGGCGGCTGATCTGCCACGTGGCGGCGTGGGTGGTGCTCTACCGGGCCGTCCTGCCGGAGCGACCCTGGTACGTGGTGGTGCCGGCCGCCCTCCTGCTGGCAGGCGCCGTGATCTGGGAGCAGGAGCGGCGGGTCGCCGAAAGGTTGGCCGGCTGATAGCACCGCGGGCCCTGCATGTCGGCCATGCAGGGCCCGCGGTCTGTCGGAACGGGCTTGTCTACTGCAGCTTCTTGCCGCAGTTCGGGCAGAAGCGCGCCCCCACGGGGTAGATCCCCCCGCAGTGGGGGCAGGGCACGTCCGCAGCGGTCAGCTGATACGCGGCCACCGGCCGGAAGGGCGACGCCTGCTGCGCCTTGCGCACCCTGGGCAGCAGCGCCAGCCACAAGGCGACCACTGCGGCATAAAGCAAGGCCGTGCCGAAACCGTAGCGAATCAGGTCGGTCAGGCTCTCGAGGGCCATGTCCTGGTTGAGGCTGCCCAGGTTGTAGAAGCCGTGCAGCAGGCTCGGCAGCACCCACCCCTCGAGTACGTGCAGCACCTTCTCCCGCCGGGTGTGGGCGAAGCGGACCACCCCGGCGTGGTAGCCCATGATCATGCCCACGATTACGTGCATGGGTACGGCGGTCGTCGTGCGCACCATGGCCGTCAGGAGTCCCGTGTAGATGTCGCCGTTCAGGAACACGTACACGAGGTTCTCCACCACGGCGAAGCCCATGTGGGTCACGCCGAAGTAGACGATGCCGTCCATTACCTCGTTGAACTGGGGCCGCCGCCAGCAGGCGGCCCAGGCAGCGATCCCCTTGCCGGTCTCCTCGACGAGGGCCGCGACGACGAACGAGATATAGACGGTGGCCATGAAGCCGCTGAAGGGGCTGATCTGATCGAGCAGGACTTCGACGAAGTAGATGGGGATGGTGGCCAGCACGCCGGCGACGAAGGCGCCGGCGATGTGCGTCCACGGCTCGGGCTCGTATTTGTCCAGATGACGGATGTACCAGAGCATGGCGATCGCCGGCACCAGCGCGATCACCAGCGCGAACAGGTGGAGCAAGGAGGTCACTCCCTACGTGTGAAAGGCCCCCACCCGGGGGATGGGGGCCGCGATTCCGCCGGATCAGCCGATCAGCTGCTGGAGCTTCAGCGCCATGCCCATGTCGCCCCGTACCTTCAGCTTGCCGGCCATAAAGGCGGCCATGGGGTTGAGCTTGCGCTCGAGCAGGGCGAAGAAGTCGGCGGTGGCGATGCTGATGGTGCACCCGGCGTCGGGCAGGGGCCCTTCCCCGATCTCGTACGTGCCGTTGTCGAACTTGGCGTGGAAGGTGCCGCCGCCCTCGCCGGTCAGCTCAAACTGGTAGCTGGCCTTCAGGTTCGCGATCTTCGCGGGGTTCGCCGCAATATGCGCCTTGAGGTTCTCAAGCAGCTCCGCAATCGTCATGGGTCCTCGCTCCTTCCATCCACTCCCCGCTGGAGCCGCGGGGCCTGAGGGTGAATTCTTCGGCATCGGCCGCAGCAAAATCCTGCCCCCGAAAGGCACCTCTGCACGCGCGGAGGCACAGGAACCGCCCTGTGCCCCTGCCCGCCCGGCTGTCGCCGCCGGTCACGACACGGCAGACGTGCTCTTCTGTTTCTCCCGCTCCACCAGCTCGCGCCGCAGCACCTTGCCCACCGTCGACTTGGGCAGCTCCGGCAGGAACTCCACCGACCGGGGCCGCTTGTAGGCGGCCAGCCGCTCCCGACAGAAGTCGAGAATCTCCTGCTCGGTGGCGTGCATTCCCGGTTTCAGCACCACGAAGGCCTTCACCGTCTCGCCCCGGTAGGCGTCAGGCACGCCCACGGCGCAGGCCTCCAGCACGGCGGGGTGCTGGTAGAGCACCTCGTCGATCTCCCGCGGGTAGATGTTGAAGCCGCCGGCGATGATCATGTCCTTCTTCCGATCCACGATGTAGAGGTAGCCGTCCTCGTCCATCCGGCCGATGTCCCCCGTGTAGAGCCAGCCGTCCCGGAGCGTTGCAGCGGTCTCCTCGGGCTTGTTCCAGTATCCCTTCATCACCTGCGGCCCCCGGATGACCACCTCCCCCTCGCCGCCCGGCGGCAGGTCTTCGCCCGTCTCCAGGTCGACGATGCGCACGTCGGTGCCGGGGTAGGGCAGGCCGACGCTGCCCGGAATCCGCTTGCCGGTACGGGGGTTGGCGTGGGTCACCGGCGACGTCTCGGTGAGGCCGTAGCCCTCCATGATCGTGGCGCCGGTCACCTGCTCGAACTTCTGGAGCAGCTCCACCGGCATCGAGGCCGCCCCGGTGACGCAGAGTTCGATCGAGCTCAGGTCGTACTTGCCCACGTCGGGGTGGTTCAGCAGGCCGACGTACATCGTGGGCACCCCGGGGAAAATGGTCGGCCGGTACTTGGCGATGGTCTTCAGCAGGTCTCCGGCTTCGAAGCGGGGCACCAGCACCACCGTGGAGCCAGTGGCCAGGCCCGTGTTCACGGCGGCGGTGAAGCCGTAGGAGTGGAACATGGGCAGTACGGCCAGCACCGTGTGATGCCGACTGTCATCCATGCCGATCCACTCCCGAATCTGCGTGATGTTGGCGGTGATGTTGGAATGGGTGAGCATGACCCCCTTCGACACGCCCGTCGTGCCGCCCGTGTAGAGCAGGACCGCCAGGTCCTCCTTGGGCTCCACGGGGGCCACCTGGATGGCGTCGGGGCTCTCCTGGAGCAGGTCCATGAAGTGCGCTGCGTCGGAAGCGGGAATGCGGGGCGGCTTGGCTTTCATCCGGTAGAGAAAATTCAGGGGGAAGTTAAGGAAGTCCTGAACGCCGGTCCAGATGTAGGCCTCGGCCCCGCCGGCCTCGCGGACCTTCTGCCAGAACAGGTCCAGGGTGATCATGAGCCGCGAGCCCGAGTCCCGCACCTGGTAGGCGATCTCCCGCGCCACGTAGAGCGGGTTGAACTGCACCGGAATCGCACCGATGCGCTGGCAGGCGAAGGTGGCGATGACATTCTGCGGCGAGTTCGGCAGGATGATGCCCACCCGGTCCCCCTTCCGGATGCCGTAGCGCCTCTGCAGCGCCGCGCCGAACCGGTCCACCAGTTCCACCAGCTCCCGGTAGCTGATCCGCTTCCCCATGAAGATGAGCGCCGTGCGCTCCGGGTGCGCCTGCGACTGGTCGAAGAGCATCTGGTACACCGGAACCGCGGGGAAATCGAGTTCCCAGCGCACGTCCTTCGGGTACGCCTTGAGGTACGGACGCTCCACCTCACATGCCCCCTTTGCCGAGGATGACGCATCATGAGACCGATTTCTGCTATTTTACCATCATTTCGATTTATCCTCTATATTCTATGCGCCGTTCGGGTCGTTCTCTTCCGACTATTTTCCACCTGCATAGCGCCGCGGAGAGCGGAGAGACTAACGCCCCGGAGGTGCCGCTTTGCGGGATGAATCTAAAATACGAAGCGCTCAAAGTCATCCGCGAACAGGTGGGCGACCGGGGAATCGGGCTTACCACGACGGTCGCCGCGCTCACCGAGAAGTACGAGACCAGCATCGAGCAGCTGGTCGAGGCGCTGGAGTCCGAGTTCGGCGTGGAGCTCTCGGAAGAGCTGGTGGTGGACGCGGAGACCGTCGGCGATCTCTGTGCGCTGGTCGCCCGCGCCGACGAGTAACCCCCTGCGGGGCGTACGCGCAAAAAGCACACGCCCGACGCGCGTCGGGCGTGTGCTTCTGTTCGCTCGGGAAGGCCGCGGGCTACTCGCCCCTGGCCACCTCGGTGCAGATCTGACTCAGGATGTCCAGCGCCTCGTTCAGCTGGTCGTCGGTGATCACCAGGGGCACCAGCATCCGCAGCGTGTTGCCATAGACGCCGCACTTGACGACGATGACCCCCCGCCGCCCGGCGCGCGTCACCACCTCGGCGGCGGCGCGGGTGGCGGGCTCGCGGGTCGCCCGGTCGGTGACCAGCTCGACGCCCACCATGGCGCCCAGCCCCCGGATCTCCCCCACCTGCAGGCAGGAGCCGGGGATACCCTCAAGCTGCACCGCCAGCGCCTGGAACCGGCGCCTGAGCAGGTCGCCGATCTCCCGGGCCCGGGCCACAAGCCCCTCCTCCTCGATCACGTCCAGCACCGCGTTCGCCGCCGCGCAGGCCACCGGGTTCCCCACGTAGGTGCCGCCGATGGTGGAGTCGCCCGGGGCGTCCATCACCTCGGCCCGGCCAATCACGCCGGAGAGGGGCATGCCCGCGGCCAGCGACTTGCCCACGCAGATCAGGTCGGGCACCAGCCCCAGCTGCTCGCAGGCGAAGAAGGTGCCGGTGCGCCCGAAGCCGGACTGGATCTCGTCGGCGATCACCAGGAAGCCGTGGCGACGCGCCAGCTGGCTCACCCGGGCCAGGTAGTCGGGATGGAGCGGGATGAACCCGCCCTCCCCCTGCACCGGCTCCAGGATGATGGCGGCCACCTCCTCCGGCGCCACCTGCGCCGTGAGGGCCCGCTCCAGCGCGTCGGCACAGAAGCGCACGTATTCGGCCTCGCTCATGCCCATGGGCCGCCGGTAGGTGTAGGGGGTGGGCACGCGGTAGATCTCCGGGGCGAAGGGGCCGAACCCTTCCTTGTACGGCTTCACCTTAGAGGTGAGGGCCATGGCCAGGTTGGTCCGGCCGTGGAACGCCCCCTCGAGGGCGATGATGGCCCGCCGGCCGGTGTACTTGCGGGCGATCTTGACGGCGTTCTCCACGGCCTCGGCGCCGGAGTTGAAGAAGGCCGCCTTCTTCGGGAAGTCGCCGGGCGCCAGGGCCGTGAGCCGCTCGGCGAGGCGCACGTAGCTCTCGTACATGATCACGGAGAAATCGGTGTGGGTGAACTGCGCCGCGCTCTCCTGAATGGCCGCGACGACCCGGGGGTGGGAATGGCCCACGTTCATGCAGCCGAGGCCGCCCGCCAGGTCGATGAACACGTTGCCGTCCACGTCGGTCACCAGGGCGCCGTGCGCCTCCTTGATGGCCACCGGCACGTGAATGGAGAGCGCGCTCGCGACCACCCGCTCCTTGCGGGCCATAAGCTCCCGGGAGCGGGGGCCGGGAATGGCGGTAACAAGCCGCACGTGGCGTGTGCTCTGGTCCATCCGAACACCTCCTTGGGAGACAGGTCGGCCATGTATCCTATTCAAGAATGTATATTGGCTCCCCGGGCCGCCGGTTCCTGCGTGAGGACCAGAAGGCCCTTCCCGCGGCAGGCGGGAAGGGCCGGTCAGGTCACGTTCAGTGCCGATCTGGGTTGAGCCAGGTGACGTCGGGTTTCGCAATCAGCCGGGCGTTCTGGTACGCCATGTCCAGTGTCAGGATCGTATTGCCCCGGTAGATGTTGCCCATTCGCTGCAGGACGAGGGCGAAGTCCGGCGACCCGCTGAACTCGCCCGAGAGGTAGATGGGCATCAGAAACTGAATCTGCCCCATGTAATACTGGGGGACCACCAGCTTATAATTGCGCCGCGCCATGATACGGGCAAATTCAATGGCCGATTGGAAGAGGGCGAAGATCTCGCTCTTCCTGCGGTTCCGATAGCGCGACGGGATGCGCTCCAGATTGTCATCGATGATATGAATGTCGTCGGTATTGACCTCCAGGTCGGGGTCGAAGATCACGTCGGTGATCTTCTCGAAGAAGGTGGCCATCTGGGGTTTCTGATTCTTGAAGGTCTCGAGCACGGCCCGGTCGTTTTCCAGCACCGCCCGGGGGTTCACCACCCGTTGGGGGTACTCAGGGTCAGCCTCACCCAGCACGTAAATCTCGCGGAAGTAGCGGTTGATCAGCCCTGTATTGAACAGGACCTTCTGCTCCTCCCGCAGGATCCGCCCCTGCTGCTTCAGCCGTTCAAGCGTTTTTTCAATGTAAGATTTAAGGATTGGGTACTGCTGACGCGACTGGTACTGGCTGTAACTCCACCGCTCCGGGATGGCCATGTTGGCGATCTCCTCCAGGAACTTGGCCCCCTCGCTCCAGGAGCGGAAGTAGAGGTCGCCGATCACGAACCCCTCCCGGCGGGCCGTCTGGAAGAAGAGGCCGAACCAGGGCTGGCGGTTGGGGTTCTTGTTGAGCACACACTTGGCCATGATCTCCTCGCCGGTGGGCGTGGTGAGCCCCGTGGGGAAGAGGATGGCGTCCGCCTCGCGCTCGTCTTTGGTGGGCTGCTCCGCCCGCAGATAATGGAAAGCGTCCTCGCGCCCGGCCCGCTCCAGGGCCGTGTCCAGTTCAGCCAGCAACCGTTCCAGCGGTGCGTTCGGTTCACCGATCATGTTCGCCAGGTACCTGAGCGCCTTCTCCCTCGCATCAACGGGAAGATAGGTGAACTCCTCCAGTCGCAAGTATCATTCATCCTTTCCCCAAAGTGCGGATTCCGGCTGGTGGCTACCTTCTCTGTTCCGCGCCGCTGTGTCGAATCCCTGTCGAAACCGCCCGCAATCACCCCTCCAGCAAGCGATTTTCCGCGAGGTGGTAGTGGAACCACGCCTCGAAGAGCACCGCCAGGGCGACGGCCACCAGCAGTCCCCCGATGCGCGGGGCGGCGTGCATCGCCCGCAGCATCAGGAGCGACCCCACCAGCAGCGCGGCGGCGTCGCCGCCCAGCAGCGCGCCCCGCCCGAGGCGCGGCAGGGCCATCAGGTCGGCCAGCCAGAGCACGAGGGTGTGCACCGCCGCCATGATGAGCGACTGCGCCAGCGCCATCCGGCCCTGCGCCGGCAAGGCGATGGCGAAGATCAAGATGTAGGCGGCCAGCTTCAGGCACAGGGCGTTCACGTGGCGCATGGGGCCATCCTCCTCCGCCGGAGTCCTCACGACGAAGAATACGCCCCGAGGCGCCCGGAATGACGCGGTCAGTCGTCGCTGGCGACCGCCGTTCCCTCCAGTCCCAGGGGCCCGGCCGTCGCCTGGAGCGCCTTGATCACGTGGCCGATGTGCTCGTCCAGGTCAACGCCCAGCTCCTCCGCCCCCCGCACCACGTCCTCGCGGTTCACGCCGGCCGCAAACCGCTTGTCCTTCATCTTCTTCTTCACGGCCTTGACGTCCACGTCGTGGATGGACCGGGTCGGCCGCACCAGGGCCGTGGCCACCACCAGGCCGGAGAGTTCGTCCACCGCATAGAGCACCTTGTCCCGCAGCGACCTGCGCGGGTACCGTTCCTGAAGCGCGTTCGCATGGGAACAGATGGTGTAGCGGATGTCTTCCGGCACCCCCAGTTCCGCCAGGACGCGCTCACCCTGCAGGGGGTGGTCGGGAATCGTGGGATAGCGCTCGTAGTCGAAGTCGTGGAGCAGCCCGATCAGGCCCCAGGTCTCTGCGTCCTCGCCGTACAGGGCTGCGTAGTAGCGCATGCAGGCCTCCACCGCGAGCAGATGCTTCCGGAGCTGCGGGCTCTGCACCCACTCGGTCACCAACTGCCAGGCTTCATCGCGGGTCAACTGCCTAACGCCTCCTCTGACGTTATGTCTTCATTCTACCCCAAATCGCCCCCAAGTCCTGCCGGTTGCATGGTAGACTTGTGGCTGAGGTGAGCGCAATGCGAATCTACACGCGCACAGGCGACGGCGGGCAGACGAGCCTGCGCTGGGGGGAACGCGTGCCCAAGAACGCTCTCCGGGTGGAGGTGTACGGCACGGTGGACGAGGCCAACGCCCAGGTGGGGCTGGCGCTGGCTCTCCTGGATGCGGAAGCGGCCGGCCCGCTCCAGGGCGTGCTGCTCCGCGTGCAGCAGGAACTGTTCGCCGTGGGGGCCGACCTGGCCACGCCGCCGGACCGAGGCCGGGGGGATAACCCCCGGGTGACGGAAGCCATGGTGGCCGGGCTGGAGGCCGACATCGACCGGCTGCAGGCGGACCTCGACCCGCTGCGCGCCTTCATCCTGCCCGGCGGCACCCCAGCGGCCGCCGCACTGCACGTCGCCCGGACCGTGGTGCGCCGGGCCGAGCGCTCTCTGGTGGCGCTCGCGGCGCAGGAGCCGGTGGACCCGGTGCTGCTCAAGTATCTGAACCGCCTCTCCGACCTGCTCTTCGTGGCCGCCCGCGCCGCGAACCGCGCGGCGGGCGTTCCGGATACCCTGGTGGAGTGGCAGAAGCCGAGGTGATCCCGTGGCGCTGATCTCCTTCGACCTCGACGGCGTGCTGCAGAAGAACCCCTTCCGCATGGGGCGGCCGGACGGCGTCTTCGGCCACATCTGCCGCGAGCTGGCTCCCTATGTTCCCGGCCCCGACCCCGAACAGGAAGTGCTGCAGCGCATCATCGCCCGCCACCAGCGGCACATGGCCGCGGGCGACGTGGTGGCCGCGCACGACTGGGACGGCATCGTGGCCGCCATCGCCCGGGAAGTGGGCTACCCCGGCCAGATCGACGTGGCCCGGCTGGTGGAGCACTACTGCCAGGTGGACGGGCTGATCGCGTCTTACCCCGGCGCCGCGGAGTGCATGGACATGCTCCGGGCCCGGGGCCACGTGCTGGTCTCGGTGACCAACGGTTTCCGCCGCTACCAGGAACCCGTGCAGCGGACCCTGGGGCTGCTGGACCGGTTCACCGCACTGGTCACCCCCGAGATCGCAGGGGCGGGCAAGCCCCAGGCGGACATCTACCGCGCGGCGGAGCAGTTCGGTCGGGGCCCCTGCATCCACGTCGGCGACGTGCTGCCGCACGACGTGTTCGGCGCCAAGAACGCGGGCTGGCTGGCCATCTACGTCGTGCAGCCCACGGCCCCCGGCTACACGCCCATGCCGCCCTCCCTGGCCGCACTGCCTCCGTGGGAGCGGCCGGCGGCGGCACGGACTTGGCTGGAGGAGCGGCTGGTCATCGACCGGCGCTGGCACGCCCACCCCCGCTGCGAGCTGGAAGAGTGCATGCCGGACGCCATCGTTCAGCACCTGCTGGAGATCCCCGATACCGTCGAGCGCCTGGTGGCCTGAACACCGCGCAAGGGTGCCGCCCACGGAAGGGCGGCACCCGTCGCTATTCGTGCCCGTCGAACACGCCGAAGCTGCTCACCAGGTTGCGCTCGAAGGCCGAGCCGTCGGCCAGCGTGCCGGTCACCGTCACCATCAGGGTGTGGACGCCGGTCTCCGCGGGCGCCTCGATCAACGCCCGGTGGCGCCCCTGCTCCTGGATGAACTCGGCCCGGCCCTTCACGGCGGCCCCTGCCCCGGCCAGTTCGACCACCGCCCGGCTCTCCGTCACGGCGGGGCCCGACAGGGCGAGGTTCAGGGACCGGGCTGCCCCCGGCCTCGAGACGCCCTGGCCCCGGTCGAGGCTCGCCTGCACGCCGCCCTCCAGTGCGGCGATCATGAGGTAGGCGCCGTCCTTCGGTCCGCCGGTGACGAGCTTCCACTCGCCGGCCTGGGGCTTCTGCACCGTGACGCTGCCGATCCAGGCGCCGGCGAAGACCTCGCCCTCGGGCACCTGATCGGTGAGCTTCACCGGATAGACCGCGCCGTCGGGGGCCACCAGTTCGGCCGAAATGTCAGCGCCGGAGGTCAGCACGTGGAAGGTGATCGCCTTCACGCCGCTCTCCAGCGGGAAGCCGGTTGCCCCTTCCGCCGCGGGTCCGCCCCGGAGGATGAGGTTTCCCGGCACCGCGGGCTCAGCCTCGGGCCGCAGCCCGACGCGCGCCTCCCCGCCGGGAGCGCCGGCCGCCGTCAGGCGCGGGGCGATGGTGCTCCACACCCGGCTGCCCATGCGGATCTCGTCGTGGTCCCAGTAGCCCGTGCGCAGGTGGGTGCCGCCGGGCTTCTGGGCCGACCACACGGGCACCACGCCGTCGTCCTCGCCCGAGATGTACATGCAGCCCAGCCAGAGGGCCGTGAAGATCGGGCCGCACTTGTAGCCCGACACCGTGGCGTACCGCACGCCCGGGTCGCGCCCGTCGGTGACCGAACGGAAGTAGTCCATGTAGCCGGTCTGCATCACGTACGTGGCCTCGGTCCGCTGGCCGAGCAACTCGGCCAGCCAGCCGGCCCAGTTGGAGTAAGCCAGGTCGGCCAGCGGCGTGCCGCGGTGCGGCGTGCCCAGCGTGATCACCTGGCTGATCTTGCCGGCGGCGCCGTAGTGCACGGACGCGGCGTTGGCGTCTACCCCGCCCTTCGAGTGGGCGACGATGGTCACCCGGCTCACGCCGAAGTACGCGGTGATGTGGTTCAACAGGCTGCTCAGCAGCTCGCCGTTCGCCCACATGGTGCCCTCGGGGTGCAGGGAGACGAACGCCGTGCGGTAGCCGTTGTTATAGGCGTATGTATACATATCGTTGACTCCGTGGTAGACCGTGTCTCCCCACCAGACGGAGGCTGAACCGCCCTTGCCGTGCACGAAGACCAGCACCGGCTTGGACGGGTCGGCGTTGGGCGGCGTCGCGCCCACGTACCAGTCGCCGGCACCCAGCGTCATGCTGGCCCGCGTCGGGGCGGGGATGCCGCCGGCCGCAGCCTCCGCCGCCGGACGGGCGGCCTGTGCGGGCGCAGCGAGGGCCGCCGTGAGCACCAGGGAGCAGACAAGAAAAAGCGGTACGATCCTGCGCATGGGGGACTCCTCCTTTCCCCCTCAACCGTACCGCACAGATGAATATCTCGTCCATAGTTTTTTGAGTTTTCCGCTGTAAGCGATAATTCTTTCGGGTCTGCTCCTTTTCCAGGGCGCCTCCCCAAACATCCCGCGGCCGGCCCCGGCCCTCGGCCCCTCCAGGAGCGCCGCCTCCGACCGGCGGAAGCTTCCCGCTACCCGGCCACCACCCGTCCGTCTTCCATCCGGTAGATGCGATCGCAGACCTGGCCGACCGCGGGGTCGTGGGTCACCACGATGAAGGTCTGCCCCCGCTCCTGGCAGAGCTGGCGCATCAGGCGCATGAGGGTGCGCGCGTTCTGCGAGTCCAGCGCGCCGGTGGGCTCGTCGGCCAGCACCAGCGCCGGGTTGTTCACCAGGGCGCGGGCAATGGCCACCCGCTGCTGCTGCCCACCGGAGAGCTGCCCCGGCAAGTGGTGCAACCGGTCGCCCAGCCCCACCGCCTCCAGCATCTCCCGGGCACGCCGGTACGCGTCCTTGGGCCGCGGGCGCAGGTAGCGCAGGGGAAGCGCCACGTTCTCCAGCGCGGTCAGGCTCGGCACCAGGTTGTGCGACTGAAAGACGAAGCCCAGCCGCCGGAGCCGTACCGCGGGCAGGGCGGCGTCGGCGAGCCGGGTCACCTCGATGCCGTCGATCCAGACCCGGCCGGCGTCCGGCCGGTCGAGACAGCCCAGGATATGCAGCAGGGTGGACTTGCCGCTGCCCGACCGCCCCATGATCCCCACGATCTCGCCCCGGCCGACGGTGAGGCTGGCGCCGTCCAGCGCCCGCACGCCCATCGGGTATACCTTCACCAGGTCCTCTGCCCGCACCAGCGGCTGCGACGCCATCGTCTGTTCCTCCGGCGACGGAGCCTCGTGTCTCACCAGCATCGCCTCGCTCTCCTCAGGTCTAGTAGGCCCGCAACGCCTCCACGGGGTCGAGGTTGGCCGCCCGCAGAGCCGGCACGACCCCCGCCGCCCCGCTCAGCAGGATGGCGAACCCCAGCGAACCCAGGGCCAGCCGGGGGGTCAGCAGGAAGACCGGCGTTCCCTCTGAGGCCATATACCCGTTCAGGGCCCCGATCAGCACCGCCCCGGTTCCGAGCCCCAGCAGCCCGCCCAGGAGGCCGATGACGAGCGACTCGGCCAGGAACTCCCGCAGGATCGCCCACCGGTCTGCCCCGATGGCCTTCTTGATACCGATCTCGCGAGTGCGCTCAGACACGGCGAAGAACATGGTGTTGATCACCGCCAGGGCGCCCACGATCACGGCGATGGCGGCCGACCCCAGGATGGCGGCGTTGAGTAGGCTCGAGGCGGTGCCCGCGGCCCGGGCCAGCTGCTCCGGCGAGTGCAGCAGATAGCCCCTGCGCAGGCTGCGGGCCAGCGTCTCCGTGATCTCCTCGCCCAGCCCCGGGTCCACGAGGGCGTAGGCGTTGGTCCAGACCGCGTCGAGCCCCATCTCGCGGAGCAGGGCGGAGTCGGCCAGCAGGAGGGTGCGCGCGTCCTCCTCCGGGATCAGGGCCCAGCCGTCAGGCACCGAAAGGGTCTCCTCCAGGATGCCCACCACCCGGAACTCCATGCCGCGGGCCGTGAGGATGTCGCCCACGTCCAGGTTCATCTTGTGCGCCGTCGCACTGCCCAACACGGTCACCCCGCGGTCGCCGGGCTGCCACCAGCTGCCCCGGGCGAGCCTCAGCCGGGCCGCTTCGCCGGCGATGAGCTGGGCCCGGGCGAAGTTGGGCAGGTTGATTCCTACGAGGAAGCGGGGCGCCAGTTCAAACCCGGCAGTCTCGTCCAGGGCCATCATGATCTGCGTCTCCACGTGGCGCACGCCGGGGGTGCGCTTCATCACCTCGATCTCCTCGGGCCCCAGCAGGTTCAGCCGCAGGGGGCCGCCGACGGAGTGAATCGCGATCCGGCGGGCGAAGTAGGCCTCCCCGCCGTCGATCAGCCGGTTGAACTTCTCGGCCATCGCACCCATCACGGTGAAGGAGAGAATCCCCACCGCAATGCCGAGCACCGTCAGCCCCGTCCGCAGGCGGCGCCGGTAGAGGTTTCGCAGGATCTCCACGGATGCGACTCCCTCCCCCGCCAGTTCTCCCCATTAGGATGCCCACATTGAGGCAATTTCAAAGGCCGCCCCCGACCGGGGCGGCCTTTTTTGCAGGCGGGTCGCACACGCAGGGCTCCTGGCTTCCTACCGGCGCAGCAGCGAGGCGGCCGCGGCGTCCAACAGGACCGAGGTGTCGGGGTGGTACTGCAGGACGGTGGCGGGCACCTCCGGACGGGGCTCGCCCTCCACCAGCTCCTTGATGGCGGCAGCCTTCCCCTCGCCGCTGGCCAGGAGCAGGATGCGCCGGGCCTCCATGATGGTCCCGATACCCATGGTGATGGCCTTCCGGGGCACCTCGTCGATGCTGTTGAAGAAGCGGGCATTGGCCTTGCGGGTGCTCTCCGCCAGCTCGACCACGCGGGTGCGGGCGTCCCAGGAGGAGCCCGGCTCGTTGAAGCCGATGTGCCCGTTGTGGCCCACGCCCAGAACCAGGATGTCGAGCCCGCCGGCCGCGCGGATGGCCTCCTCGTAGCGGCGGCACTCCTCATCGGGGTCGGCGGCGGTGCCGTCGGGGATGTGGCAGTTCTCCGGCCGGAGGTCCGTGCGGTCGTAAAGGGCACGTTTCATGAAGGCGTAGTAGCTCTCAGGGTGGGTGCGGGGCAGGCCCAGGTACTCGTCGAGGTTGAACGTGCGGACCCGGGCGAGGGAGACGCCGCTGGCCACCAGGGCATCGTAGAACCCCAGGGGCGTCGAGCCGGTGGGCAGGCCCAGCACGGCATCGGGCTTCTCCTTCACCAGCTCGATCACGATGTCGGCGGCGCGCTGGGACATCTGCTTGTAATCCGCGAACACCTCTACCGTAAGCGGGTAGCGCTTACCGTGCATCATAGTACACTTCACCACCTATGATCGTCACTCTTACATCAAGCTGCTCGCCCAGGATGAGCAGGTCGGCGTCCTTGCCCACGGCCAGCGACCCCTTGCGGTCCGCCAGCCCGATCCGGCGGGCCGGATTGAGCGAGGCCATCGCCACCGCGGTCGGCAGGTCGAGCCCCACCAGGCGGACGAGGTTCTGCACGCCCCTCTCCATCGTCAGCACGGAGCCGGCCAGGGTTCCGTCGTGCAGTCGGGCCGCGCCGCCCTTCACGGTCACCGGCAGGCCGCCCAGGGTGAACTCGCCGTCACCGAGGCCGGTCGCCCGCATGGAATCGGTGATCAGAAGCGTGCTCTCCGGGCCGCGGGCCCGGATGGCCAGCTGCATCGAGGCGGGGTGGACGTGCAAGCCGTCGGCGATGAGTTCGATCGTGACGCCGGGCAGGGTGAGCGCGCCGCCGACGGTGCCCGGCTCCCGGTGGTGCAGGCCGCGCATGCCGTTGAAGAGGTGGGTGGCATGCGAGAGGCCTGCCTCCACGGCGACCTTGAGCTGCTCATAGGTGCAGTCCGTGTGCCCGGCACTGACGGTGGCCCCGCGCTGCACCAGGTGGCGGATCGCGTCGAGGGCGCCCTCGGTTTCGGGTGCCAGGGTCACGTGCCAGCGGTCGCCCGGGCGGCCCTCCGCCAGCCACCGGTCGATTTCCGCAATGGAGGCCGGGCGCACGAACGCGGGGTTCTGGGCTCCCTTGTACTTGAGGTTGATGAAGGGACCCTCCATGTGGAAGCCCAAGATCTGCGCCCCTCGGTGTGGCGCCTCCTTCACGGCGCGAAGCGCCCGGATCAGGTCCTCCTCCGGTGCGGTGAGGGTCGTGGCCAAGAGCCCAGTGGTCCCGTGCCGCGCGTGGCAGGTGGTAATGGCCACCACGGCCTCCGGGTCGCCGTCCATGAAATCGCCACCCCCGCCGCCGTGCACGTGGATGTCGATATAGCCGGGTGCGATGTACCCCCTCTCCACGACCTCCGCCTCGGGCGGTACTGCGGGGGCCGTGGGATCGGCCTCCAGGTCCCAGACGCCCGTGATCTTGCCGCTCTCGTAGGCCAGCAGCCCGTTCTGCACTACCCGGTCCGGAAGGATCAGTGCCCCCTTCAGCCACCGTGTCATCTCGTTCCTCATCTCCCTGGCTTCACTTTTGCTGCGCCAGCGCGATGGCCTGTCGCACCAACCCTCCGGCCCGCTCCAGGGCCTCTCTGGCCGCGGCCGCGTCCACGCCGGCCACCAGGGCAACGATAGCCTGCTTCACCGACCCGCCCGCCTCGCCGAGGGCTCGGGCGGCAGTCTCCTCGTCGGTCTCCGCCGCCAGGGCCACCATGCGGATCGCCCGCTGCCGCAGCTTCTCGTTGCTTGCCTGCATGTCGACCATCAGGTTGGTGTAGACCTTGCCGAGCCTGATCATCGCGCCGGTACTGAGCATGTTTAAAACCATTTTCTGTGCTGTGCCCGCCTTCATGCGGGTGGAGCCCATCACCACCTCAGGACCCACCACAGGGGCAATCGCAATGTCCGCTGCGGCCGCCAGCGCGGAGCCGGGGTTGTTGGTCACCGCGATCGTGGCGCAGCCCCGCCGCCGGGCCTCCTCCAGGGCGGCGATGGTGTACGGGGTCCGGCCGCTGGCGGCGATGCCCACCACCACGTCTTTCGCCGTCACCCGTTCCGCGATGTCGGCCGCCCCCTGCTCCCGGGAGTCCTCGGCGCCTTCGCGGGTACGGAAGACCGCCTCCGGACCGCCGGCGATGATCCCCTGCACGAGCTCCGGCGAAGTGCCGTAGGTGGGCGGAATCTCAGATGCATCCAGCACCCCGAGCCGGCCGCTGGTGCCGGCGCCCACGTAGAAGAGCCGGCCGCCGTCCCGCAGCCGGGCGGCAATCAGGTCGACGGCCTGCGCGATCCGGGGCAGCTCGCGCTCCACCGCCAGGGCGACCTGCTTGTCCTGTTCGTTGATGATGCGCACCATCTCTTCCGTGGGTACCTGGTCGATGTTGAGCGACTCCTGGAGCCTGCCCTCGGTCACCAGCCGCTTCAGGTCCACCGTCATCTTCCGTTCATTCTCCTTCCTGCGCCCGCAGCTCGGCGATGAACCGGTACCGGTCGCCGCGGTAGTGCGAAAGTACGAGTTCAACGGGCTGATCGTTCTGGTCGTGGACCAGACGCTCCATGTACATCAGGGGGGTGCCGGTGCGCACGTGAAGCGCCTCCGCCAGCGGGCCCTCCGCCGGTACCGCCTCCAGGGTCTGCGTGGCCCTGAGCAGCCGCCGCCCGTAGCGAGTGCGCAACAGCTCATACAGCGACCGGCCTTCCAGGTCCAGCGAGAGGAGCCCGGGGCAGGACTCCGCCAGCAGGTGCGAAACTTCCAGCGCCAGCGGCTCTCCGTCGGCCAGGCGCAGGCGTTCCAGCCTGTAGATGGGCGTGCCCTCCCGGCAACGCAGGGCGGTCGCCACCCGTCCCTCTGCCGGCACCTCAGCCGCACTGAGGACGCGGGTCGCCG
This sequence comes from Symbiobacterium sp., assembly GCF_040797425.1. NCBI lineage: Bacteria > Bacillati > Bacillota > Clostridia > Eubacteriales > Symbiobacteriaceae > Symbiobacterium > Symbiobacterium sp. The sequence continues at coordinate 26,702 of NZ_JBFNEH010000046.1, forward strand.
GCTCGAGCCCCCGCCGGCGCATGTCCTCCGTGAAGCCGGTGATCGACATGAGCGGCTGCTCGATTTTCGGGAAGGCGACGAAACTGCCCTTCCCCTGCACCCGGACCACGCGGCCCTCCAGTTCCAGTTGCACCAGGGCCTGCCGCGCGGTCATCCGGCTCACCCCGAAGCGTTCGCTAAGCTCCCGCTCAGAGGATACCCGGTCTCCGGGTCTCAGATGCCCGGCCCTGATCTCTTCGATCAGGTGGGTCTTGATCTGATGGTACAGGGGAGCGAAGGGGTCAAGCTCCGGCCTCGCCATACAGATCCCCCTTTATGCTGGTCTATACCACATATACCACTCGAGAAAAGATGGTGCAAGAGAGCCAGTCGTGTAAACCAAATTATGCCATTCAGCGTATTATATGGTGATAGGCGCTGCCCGCCGAACGAGATTGGGGGGAGTGTTCCGGTGCTGCAGAAGGCCCTCGAGTTGCTCGGCTTCCGCGTGCCGGTGAAGGAGTGCCGGGAGCCCGACCACCACTCGCTGATGCAGTCCGCGCTGCAGCGCGTGGAAATCGCGCGGCAGATGATGCGGGAGGCGCGAACCCTGGAGGAGCTGGACCTGGCCCGGTCTGCGCTCCAACAGGCCCAGGCGGAGGTGCAGCACGTCATCCGGCTGGCCAAGCGCGACCGGGGGATTGCCCTCAAGCCCATCGCAGAGACGGAACAGGCCTATCAGCGGCTCTGGGACCGGCTCAAGGGCGGCTACGGAAGCCGTTCCGCCGATCAGGACGGGGAGGTGGATCGCGCCGAGCCGCCGGCCGCCGGCGAATAGCCCGGGCGGTAGAGCATCGCCAGGCGCGCCGCCCCCACCACCCCCGCATCGGGGCCCAACTGCGCCCGCTTGAGCCGGATGGAGGTGGAGCGGGCCCTGCAAGCCTGCGAAGCGGCCTGCACCATCCGGTCCCACCAGTAGCCGAGGTTGACAATCCCGCCACCCACCACGATCATCTGCGGGTCGAACGCCATCTGCAAGTTCAAGAGGAAGAGCGCAAGGTCGGCCGTCCAGCGCTCCACACCCCGGAGGGCGGCGGCGCGCCGCGGGCCCGACGCCTGCTCGACGGCGCTGATCACCTCGCGAATCCCGCGAAACGGCTTTCCGCTGCCCAGTTCCTCGTTGGCCCGCCTCGTAAGCGCCTTGGCCGATACATACCGCTCCGCACAGCCGACCCCGCCACAGGGGCACGGCTCTCCGCCGGGATAGAGTGCCATGTGGCCCACCTCCCCGGCCCCGTAGCGTGCCCCCCGCCAGAGCCGCCCGTTCACGGTGAGCGCGCCGCCCACGCCGGTGCCCAGGGTCACCAGGAGAAAATCGGAGGCGCCGCGGGCGGCGCCGACCCAGGCCTCGCCGAGTGCGGCGGCGTTGGCGTCGTTGTCCACCAGCACCGGCAGGCCAAAGGCACGGTGGAGTTCGGCCCGCAGGTCGACTCCGGTCCATCCCGGCAGGTTGCCGCTCCCGAAGATGACGTGCCCCCTGCGGTGGTCGATCCGGCCAGGGGCCCCTACCCCGCAGGCCACCACCTGCGCGCCGGCCTGCTCAATCAGGCCCCGTCCGAGCCGCCGGATGCGCTCCAGCACCCGCGCCGCACCCTCGGATGCGCCCGTTGGCGTTTCGGCGTGCCGGAGGATGTTGCCGCGTTCGTCGACGATGGCGGCCTTGATGCCCGTTCCGCCCACGTCGATTCCCAGGTAAACCACCGCGCTCACCATGCCTTTTCGTGATATGTTCGCCAGGGAGCGAACGCCGTCCTGCCCGATAGCATGTCCGGGAGCGACGCCCAGCGGTGCAGCCCTCCCGCGCAGGGATTGCGCGGGGTCAGGGCGAACTCTGGGGGAAAATGGCGCATGGCGTCCGCGCCGCCCGGCGCGGGGCCGGGGGGGGCCGGGTAAAAGCGCGGGGTGTGCACCACGGGGGGGGGGTTGGTGCCCCCCCCCCGGGGGGGGG
>NZ_JBFNEH010000047.1:0-28563 GCF_040797425.1 Symbiobacterium sp.
CTTCCATGATCACACCCGGGACCTCAGTCTTGGGGGGGGCCCCGGCCGCCGCGGTTGGTGGTCGGTGGACTAGTAGTGTTGCGCCTCCGTGCCCGTGCCCTTCCGGCCGAAGAGCTTATAGGCCCAGACCTGGTAGAGCAGCACGAAGGGCAGGAAGATGACCACCACAAAGAACATGAACTGCAGCGTGTACTGGCTGCTGGACGAGTTGAAGGCGGTGAGGCTGTACGCCGGGTCAATCTTGGAGGGGAACATGTTCGGGAAGAGCCCGATCACCGCGGCGATCACCGTGAGGCCCACCGTCAGCGAGCCGGCCAGCAGCGCCAGCAGGTGGTTGCTCTTCCGCAGGTAGACCAGGGTGAGCAGCAGCATCGCCACCGCCAGCACCGGCACCAGGAAGAGGACAGGAACCTTCACGTAGTTCTCCAGCAGGTTCGTGGCGAACGGGGTGTAGACCAGCCAGGCGGCGGCCACCACCAGCACCACGGGCCAGATGCGGTTGGCGAAGTTGTGCGCCTTGGTGCGCAGATCACCTTCCGGGGCCTTGTGGGCCAGCCAGGAGGCGCCGTTCATCAGGAAGGCGACCACGAAGAGGACACCGGTGAGCAGGCCGTACGGGTTGAGCAGGCTGAGAATCGTGCCGTGGTAGCCCTGAGCATCCAGCAGCATGCCCTGGAAGATGTTCCCGAAGGCCACGCCAAAGAGGAAGGCCACCAGGAAGCTGGCCACCGACAGCACCCAGCCCCAGATGCGCTGCCAGGACCGGTCGTAGTCCATGTGGTGGTAAAACTCGATCGCCACCGCCCGGAACATGAGGCTGAACAGGATGATGAACAGGGGCAGGTAGAGCGAGCTGAACATGGTGGCGTAGAGCTTGGGGAAGGCGGCAAACGTCACGCCGCCGGCGGTGATGACCCAGACCTCGTTGCCGTCCCAGATGGGCGCCAGCGACCCGATCAGGTGCCGCTGGTCTTCGTCCTTCCGGAAGACGCCGGCCAGCATGCCCGATCCCAGATCAAAGCCGTCCAGCCCGAAATAGATCGCCCAGAGGAGCCCCCACAGGGCAAACCAGATGACCTGCAACACTTCGTGGGACATCCGTCATACCTCCTTCGCACACGGGCGGACTAGTCTGCCACGGCTGCCTGCCGCTCGTCCATGGCCTCGGGGCCGGCCTTGGCGTAGCGGACCAGGAGGTACACGTCCAGGCCCACGAGGATGGCGTAGAAGATGACCACCAGGGCCACGCTGGTCACCACGTCAGCGAGGGCTACGGGCGAGACCGAGTCCGACGTGGTGATCAGGCCGTATACCGTCCAGGGCTGCCGCCCCACCTCGGCCACCATCCAGCCCAGCGTGGTCGAGATGTAGGGCAGCGGGAAGGACCAGTGCAGGAACTTGAGGAGCGTCTTGCGCTCCATCAGGGTGCCCTTGCGCTCGTGCCACAGGGCGAGTACCGCGAGGAGCAGCATCAGGACTCCCACGCCCACCATGAGCCGGAACGACCAGAACGTGGGGGCGACGGGCGGCCGCTCTGCGGGCGGGACGTCCTTCAGGCCCTGCACGTAGGCATCCGTGCTGCCGTAGGCGAGCCAGCTGGTGAGGCCCGGAATCTTAAGCAGCTCAACCGCGTTGCGCTCGTTTGCCGCATCGGGGACGACGATCAGGGGCATGCCGACGTTGGAGCCGCTCTCCCACAAGGCCTCCATGGCCGCCAACTTGGTGGGCTGCCGGATGGCGACGTTGCGGCCGTTGAAGTGGCCGGTGATGGCGTTGCCAAGGGTGGCGATGACGGCGAAGACCGTCGCGATTCTTACGCTGGCCTTCATCATGTCCACGTTCTGCCTGCGGAGCAGGTGGTAGGCCGACACGGCCAGGATAAAGAAGGCGCCCACGCTATAGCAGGCGAAGATCGTATGGATGTACATGTACCAGGCGTAGGGATTGAAGAGGACCTCCCAGAAGTTCACCAGCTCAGCCCGGTTGTTGCGCAGCACGTAGCCCACGGGGTTCTGCATGAAGCCGTTGGCCGCGATAATCCAGACCGCGGAGAGGTGGGTGCCGAGGACAACCAGCCAGCCGGCCAGCAGGTGCATCTTCTTCGACAGCTTGTTCCAGCCGAAGATCCAGATGCCCAGCATGGTCGACTCAAGGAAGAAGGCCATCAGGGCCTCCACGGCCAGCGGCGAACCGAAGATGTCGCCCATGAACTCCGAGTACCGGGACCAGTTGGTGCCGAACTGGAACTCCATGGCGACGCCGGTCACCACGCCGAGGAGGAAGTTGATGGTGAAGAGCTTGCCCCAGAACTTGGTCAGGGTCTTGTACTTCGGATCCCCCGTGCGCACGTACAGCGTCTCCATGATGGCAGTGAAGAGAATCAGTCCGATGGAAAGCGGCACGAAGATGAAGTGGAAGCCGACGGTCAAGCCGAACTGGATCCGACTCAGCATCGTAACGCCGTTCAACGCATCTCATCCTTTCCCGGCATCCGCCGCTTGACTCGACAGTCGTGTGACCGAACTTGGTATGTGACGCGCGTCACTATACGTGACTAGTTTTAGTCTAGCAAGAGGTATAGGTACTTGGTATGAGGCAAAGGAACAATTTCACTCATACCTGCATCTGCATTGGACACCGTAGGTAGCCCTACAGCGGGGGCCCCAGGGCGGGGGCTCTACAGCAACCGACGAGGAGGACTTAAGGTGGAGCGGACAATCTACCTCGACTACAATGCCACCACCCCGGTGGATCCGGCAGTCGTGGCGGCGATGCTGCCTTACTTCAACGAGCACTACGGCAACCCGCACTCCCAGCACCGGCTCGGGAGTGCGGCCGCGGCGGCGCTCGCAGCCGCCCGGGAGCAGGTGGCCAGCCTCATCGGCGCCAGCCCGGGCGAAGTCGTCTTCACCTCCTGCGCCAGCGAGTCCATCAACCTGGCCCTCAAAGGGGTGGCGTTCGCACGCGGGCGCGGGCATATCATCACGTCAGGGATCGAGCATCCCGCGACCCTCCAGGCCTGCCGGTACCTCGAGCGGGAGTTCGGCTTCGCGCTCACGGTGCTGCCCGCGGACGGCCAGGGGCGGGTTGACCCCGACGCGGTGCGCCGCGCCCTCAGGCCCGACACCATCCTGATCTCGCTCCTGCACGCCCAGAACGAGACCGGCGTGATCCAGCCGGTGGAGGAGGTCGGCCGCATCGCCCGCGAGGCGGGCGTGCTCTTCCACGTAGACGCCGCGCAGAGCTGCGGGAAGATCCCCGTCAGCGTGGAGGCGATCGGCTGCGACCTGCTTACCGTGGCCGGTCACAAGCTCTACGCCCCCAAGGGCGTGGGTGCACTCTACGTGCGGCGCGGGGTCAGCATCCACCCGCTGATCCACGGCGCCGACTACGAAGAAGGACGCCGGGCGGGCACCGAGAACGTGCCCTACATCGTCGCCCTGGGCCGGGCCTGCGAGATCGCCGAGATGAAGCTGGTCACGGGCGAGCCGCGCCGGCTGGCGGAGCTGCGGGACTGGCTGGAGGCGGCGCTCACCGAAGCGCTGCCCGTGCGCGTGACCGGCCAGGGCGCGCCCCGCCTGCCCAATACTCTGCACGTGCGATTTGAGGGGCTGGTCGGCAACGACCTTCTGGCGGCGGCCCCGACTGTCGCCGCCTCCACCGGGTCGGCCTGCCACGCCGGCGTCAGCGAACCCAGCGCGGTGCTGCTGGCGATGGGACTCTCGCCGGCGGACGCCCTGGGCGCCGTACGGCTCAGCCTCGGCCGGCCGACCACCCGGGAGGAGGTGGAAGCCGCCGCCACGGCCCTGATCGACGCGGCCAGGAGGCTGCGCGCCGGCGCATGGCACGCATAACCAGATACGAGTCCGAGCCAGACTACAGCGCAGGGAGGATCCGGCAGCACTAGACCATCTGCGCCGTTAGGCTCAGTCAAAAAGAGCATCCTCGTCCCACCAAACGCGACAGGGGAATTCGCGCCGGATGGCGAATACCCTGTCAAGGAGCGAGGAGGTGAGGGCCGTTGCGCTACGCACCCTTCTGCCGTTGCAATGACCCCGTGGCAATTCCCCTCCTTGCGCCGCGCGCGGCCATCGGACCGTGCGACCGGGCTGGCGGGCCGCGCGGCGGCCTGCCGGAAAGCGAACAGCGTGCCATCACAATCGCCTTTGTTTCGGAATCGGGCACCCGTGCGGAGCCGGGCATGTGGCCAGGCTCTCCGCGATGGGGAAACTGATTGCGAGCAAAGGCGATTTTCGCTACCCGCCTGACCGGCGCCCGGCGGGAGGCGCCAGAGCGGCAGGGACCGCCCGGTGGGGAGAGCGGGCGCCAGGAAAGATCACGCGCCAGGGAGGAATGCCAGATGAACCTGAGACTGTACGAAGGCATGTCGCTCCGGGAGATTTCCGAGTACCTGTTCGTAGAGGATGAGCCGACACCCGGGGACCTGATTCTGGTCTTCGGCGGCAAGCGGCTCGAGCGGGCTGAACGCGCTGCGGAGCTCTACCACGCCGGCCTTGCGCCCCGGGTCTTCATCGCCGGGGGTGACAAGCGGGGCATCGGCGTCTGCGAGGCGGAACGACTCCGCAACCACATGATCGAGCTGGGCGTGCCGGCGGAGGCCATCGACATCGAGTGCGAGTCCCTCAACACCATCGAGCAGGTTCGGTATGCGGTCGCCCGTATTGAGGAGACCATCGGCTGGAAGAACATCCGGAACGTCCTCCTGGTAAGCGCTCCCCACCATATGCGCCGTGCGAAGCGCACGCTGGCGAACTATATCCCCCGCGAGACCAAGATCACCTGCTGCCCCGACCGCCGCACCGACATCACCCGGGACAACTGGTGGCACACGGACGAGGGGAAGAACCTGATCTACCGCGAACTGGAGAAGGTTCGCACCTATGCCCTGCACGGGAACCTCTAGTGGAAGTAAGTTCCCCCTGGCCGGCAACGGCCAGGGGGTTTTCCGTTTCAGTCACCGGGGTGCACGTGGGTTGCGGAACCTAGTGCCAGTTCCGCTGGGGGAACTGGCGCAGCTCGCCCGGCCCCGGGGCCCTGGCGCGACGGAGCGCCGGGTAGAAGTCGCGGAGGGCGCGGAGCACCTCCCAGTGCCAGAAGGAGCGCCACCGCCGCCGCAGCCGGCTGAGGAGGGCCGGCAGCCGGCGCTGCCAGCGCCCGGAGCGAGGCCTGAGGCCGCTCCTCCTCCCCTTGCCGGGGCCCCGCCTCCCCATACGCCCTCACACCCCCCGCGCGTGAAACCTGCCGTATCCATTCTTCCCCCGGCAGGCCCCCGACATACGGGCGCGGGCATGAAGGCGGCACCGGTCAGCGGATGAACTCCATCACCTCCGAGAGCGGACGCCGCGGCGGCGCCTCCCGCTCCTCGGCGGGGAAGCCCACGGGCACCAGCGCGACGAAGTCCCAGCCCTCCGGAATCTGCAGCAGGCGCTCGATTTCGGCCTTCGCCTGCAGAGGACCGGCCATCCAGCAGGCCCCCAGCCCCTGCTGGTGCAGGGCCAGCAGGAGGAGCATCACCGCCGCGCCGATGGTCTGGATGCGGGACGAGCCGAACCGGCGCCACTCCGCCATCTCGCGGGCAGCGGGGTCGGCAGGCCCGCGGGCGGCGAGCAGCTTGTCGGCCACGGACTGGTAGGCGCCCACCTGCACGGCGATGCAGGCCGGGGCGTGGCGGAAGAAGGCGCAGGTCTTCACCCAGCGGTCGGCCTGCTCGCGGTAAGGCTCCGACTCAGGCCAGGACGCCATCAGCCGGCTGCGGGCCTCCACGGCGTCGGCCAGCTTGTGGATCAGCTCCCGGTTCTTCACCACCGTGAAGCGCCAGGACTGGTAGTTCCCCCCGCTCGGGGCCCACGTGGCCAGCGCGATGGCCCGCTCGAGCAGCTCGTCGGGCACGTCGTCGGGACGGTATTTGCGGATCGAACGGCGGGTGCTCACGAGTGCGAACAGTTCCTCAAACTCCATGCAGCACAGCCCCCTTAACGGCAGCACGCCGTGGGCGCCACGGCGTGCGACGTGCATATGCGTTCCCATCAGGGTCGGCCTGTATCAGGATGCGCCCTCCAGCAGGCGATCGATGTCATCGGCCGAGAGCCGCGACCGCTTGCCGACCAGCTTGCCCGAGAGGTCGAAGAAGAGCCAGTCGCCCAGGCCGGCCTTCAGCTCCTCCTGCATGGCCGCGGCGTCGGGATGGCCCACGTCCACGTGGATGAACTCGCAGCGGCTCCGGTACCGCCGCTCCAGCGGACCGTCCACCGGGCGGGAGAGCAGGCATGCGAGCGAGTAGTCGCTGTAGAAGTGCAGCACCACGGGCCGCTGGCCGCCGCGGGACTTGCGGAGCTTCTTCTGCGGGTCCGCAGGGGTCACGCGGCCCCGCCGGGCGGCCACCCAGTAGATCATCAGCGCCGCGGTCAGAACGAGCACCGAGATGTACCCCGCCAGTTGCCAGCGCAGCACCCAGGCGATGACACCGAGGAGAACCAGTACCAGAAGGCTCGTCAACAAGTACGAAAAACGGCGGATGAAGCGCATCAGACAGGTCGACCTCCTCATGCTCCTCTGCTCGTGCTACTTCCTCTGAATTCCCCGCCCGATTGCCCAATCCCTTCCATGGGCTCTCGCCCCGGGGTAGGGGATGCGCCGCGCACCAGCGAATGGAGAAGCTATGGTGTGCCACTCACTGCAACACGCGGGGCGGGCCGGGGGCACGCCCCGCAGCGGGAGGTGCTATTATGCCAACCCTTCCCCTCCTTCCCCAGCCCCGCACCGTCACCTGGGGCGACCAGACGGTCACGCTGCCCGAGACGCTCTGGGTGGTCGTCCTGGGCAGCCACGACCTGCTCCTGCCGACCCTGCAGCGGTTCCAGTCCGCCGCGGCCCGCGCGGGCATCACCGTCCACCTGACCGCCAGCCCGGTGGGCCTCTCCGGGGAACTGCACGTGACGGTCGACACCCAGGACCCCGGCATCACCCACCTGCAGGGCTACCGGCTGACGGTCTCCCCCGACGGCATCACCATCGGGGCCAGGGCCCCGGCCGGGGCCGCCTACGGCCTCGCCACCCTGAAGCAACTGCTCTCCGGGGGGCGGCGGGTGCCGGCGGTGGCCATCGCCGACTGGCCCGACTTCCGCCGCCGGGGCGTGATGCTGGACATCAGCCGGGGCAAGGTTCCCACGATGGAAAGCCTCTACCGCTTCGTGGACCTCCTGGCCGATCTGAAAATCAACGAGTTTCAGCTGTATACGGAGCACACCTTTGCCTACCGCGAACACCGGGAGGTCTGGCAGGCCTATTCGCCGATGACCGGCGAGGAGATCATGCTCCTCGACCGCTACTGCCGGGAGCGCTTCATCGACCTCGTGCCCAACCAGAACTCGTTCGGCCATATGACGCCGTGGCTGATCCACTCCCGGTACAAGCACATGGCCGAGGCACCCGACGGCTTCGAACTGCCCTGGGGCGGGCGCCGGAACGAGCCGTTCTCGCTCTCCCCGGCCGAGCCCTCGGTCATCTCCTTCCTCGCCGGGCTTTACGACGAGCTGCTGCCGCACTTCACCAGCCAGTACTTCAACGTGGGCTGCGACGAGACGTGGGACGTCGGCCAGGGCCGCTCGGCCCGGGCGGTGGCCGAACGGGGCGAGCACGAGGTCTACCTGGAGCAGTTGCTCAAGATTCACCGGCTCGTGGCGGAACGGCGCCGCACGATGCAGTTCTGGGGCGACATCATCATCAAGTACCCCGAGGCCGTGGCCCGGCTGCCGAAGGACGTGATCGCCCTGGAGTGGGGCTATGAGGCGGACCACCCCTTCGACGAGCACTGTGCCGTCTACGCCCACGCCGGCGTGCCGTTCTACGTCTGCCCGGGCACGTCCACCTGGATGTCGCTGGTGGGGCGCACCGAGAACGCCCTGCAGAACATGCGCAGCGCCGCCGAAAGCGGCCTGAAGCACGGCGCCCAGGGCTTCCTGAACACCATCTGGGGCGACCTGGGCCACCAGGACTACGAGCCCGTCGCCTACCTGCCGGTGGCCTTCGGCGCCGCCGTGAGCTGGGCGCTGGAGGCCAACCGGGAGGCCGACGTGCGGCCGTTCCTCGACCGCCTCGTCTTCGAGGACGGGGCAGGCCAGATCGGCAGCGTGCTGTACGACCTGGGCAACACCTACCTGGCGGCCGGCCCGCGCATTCACAACGGCACCGCCCTCGGCCGCCTCTTCCACAGCGCCCGGACCTGGCGGGAATGGAAGCTCCTGCCCGAAATCGACTTCGCCGCCCAGGCGGAGGCGGTGCGCCGCGCCGCCGCCGGCCTCGACCTGGCCGACCTGCGCTGCGCCCGGGGGCCCCTGGTGATGCGGGAGCTGCGCAACGCCGTTCGCCTGCTCCTCTTCCTCTGCGACCTCGGACAGACGCTGCAGGGCGTGCTGCGGGGCAGCCTGCCGTCTGCGGAGCAGCGCGAGGCGCTCGGCCGGGAGCTGGAGGCCATCGCCTGCGAGCACCGGGACCTGTGGCTGCAGCGCAACCGTCCCGGCGGGCTGGAGGAGATGAGCATGCCGCCGTTCCGCGCCTGGCGGGAGGAGCTGAAAAACCTGGGCTAAATCGCACAGGGCCGCCAGAGCCTGGCGGCCCCGTGCCCCCTGCGGCACACACGCCCCTCTACCACGCCCCTCTACTTATACAAGTGGTATGCCGCCGACTCCGCGGCGAACCGGCGCGCCTCCTCCTCCCACTGGGCCAGCACCGCCTCCAGCGCCAGCTCGCCCTCGACCGCCCGGTAGAGCAAGTCGGAGCCGCTCAGCCGGTCGACGGTGCGGGTCCCGTCCCACGATACCCACTGGAACTCCCCCGGGTGCAGCCGCCGCACCACGTCCAGAACGTGCGCTCCCAGCGCCACGGGCCGCACAGCCTGCCGGTTCACGATATGGACCTGCACGCCCCGGCACAACTGCCCCTGGTACTTCGACGTCCAGGGCGTGAAATAGGCCGGCCGGAACAGCACCCCGGGCAGGTTCCGCCGCTTCAGCTCGGCCACCGTGCGCCGCTCGTCGAGCCAGGGCGCGCCGAACACCTGGAAGGGCAGCGCCGTACCCCGCCCCTCCGAGAGGTTCGTTCCCTCCAGGAAGCAGAGGCCGGGGTAGAGCGTGAGCATGTCGAGCCCGTTGGCCGCCGGGCTGGGCGGAACGAAGGGGAGGCCCGTCTCGTCCCACCACATCGTGCGGCGCCAGCCCTCCATGGGCACCACGGTGAGGTCGCAGCCCAGGCCGAACCGGTCGTTCAGCCACCGGGCAATCTCCCCGTGGGTGAGGCCGTGGCGGGTGGCCACGGGGTAGAGGCCGACGAAGGACTCCAGCCCGGGCCGCACAACGCCGCCCTCCACCTGCACGCCGCCGATGGGGTTGGGCCGGTCGAGAACGACCAGCCGCTTGCCGCTCTCCGCGGCGGCCTGCATGCACAGGGCCAGGGTCCAGGTGTAGGTGTAGAAGCGGGCCCCGGCGTCCTGGATGTCGAAGAGGAGCACGTCCACCTCCCGGAGCATCTCCGGCGTGGGCTTGCGGTGTTCGCCGTACAGACTGTACACGGGCAGCCCGGTCACCGGGTCGGTGGAACTGCTCACCTTCTCCCCCGCCGCCGCGTCCCCGCGGATGCCGTGCTCCGGCGAGTAGAGCGCCGTCACCCTCACGGCGGGGTCCGCCACCAGCAGGTCCACCAGCGACTCCAGCTGGCTGTTGGTTCCGGTGTGGTTCGTGATGAGGCCGACCCGCACGCCCGTGATCAGCTCCTTGCGGGCGGCGAGCAGCACCTCGTTGCCAAGCCTGATCCTGGCCATGTCGCATCCCTCACGCTTGCCAAAGGAGTTGACCGAACCGTGAACGCCGTACCGATCGTCGACGCCCTGCACGAGACCCACTGGCCCCGCGGCCTGCGCGCGGCCGGGCCTGCGGAGGCCGGGTTCGACCCGGAGCGCCTGGAGCAGGCCATCGCGCTCCTGGAAGCGGAGATCGCCGCCGAACGCCTGCCCGGGGCGGTTGTGGTCATCGCCCGGGACGGAAAGGTGGCCGTCCACCGGGCCCTCGGGTGGGCAGCCGTCTACCCGGAGCGGCGGCCGATGCGGCCGGAGACCCTCTTCGACCTGGCCTCGCTCACCAAGGTGATCGCCACGCTGCCGGCGGTGCTCCGGCTGATCGAGCGGGGCGACATCCGGCTCGACGACCCGCTTCACCTTTTCTTCCCCGAGTACCAGGGCGAGGGGCGGGAGGAGATCCGCATCCGTCACCTGCTCACCCACACCGCCGGCCTCCAGCCGTTCAGCCAGGCCTTGCGGGACCCCTCCCGACCCCGGGAGGAGCTCATCGCCCGCATCGCCACCCTGCCGCTCGAGGCGCCCCCGGGCACCCGGATCATCTACAGCGACCTGGGCTTCATCCTGCTGGGCGAACTGGTAGCCAGGGTCAGCGGCCAGCCGCTGGAGCGGTTCGTGCAGGAGCAGGTCCACGGGCCCCTGGGGTTCACGGAGACCGGCTTCCTGCCCACGGGCGAGCGCGCTGCCCGGGCTGCGGCCACCGAGTACCGGGAGCGGCTGGGCCGCTACCAGTGCGGCGAGGTGCACGACGAGACGGCCACCGCCCTCGGGGGCATCGCCGGCCACGCCGGGCTCTTCAGCACGGCGCCCGAGGTGGCCGCCTACGGCCAGATGTGGCTCGACGGCGGCGCCGGGGTGCTCTCGCCCGCGATGGTGGCGGCGGCCACCCGTGACCAGACGCCGCACATCCAGGGCCCGGAGCACCGGGGCCTCGGCTGGATCGTCGCCCGGGAGGACTCGGAGTCGCTGAGCTGCGGCGACCTCTTCAGCCCCGGCTCCTTCGGCCACACCGGGTTCACGGGCACCAGCCTCTGGGTCGACCCCCACCGGCGGCTGGTGGTGGCCCTCCTCACCAACCGGGTTCACTTCGGCCGCACTCCGCACATCATCCGCCTGCGCCCCCGGTTCCACAACGCGGTGGCAGCGGCGCTGCGGTAGGTCGGAGTCGGCCAGAGAACTGCCAGGGCGCACTTGCCCTGGCAGTTTCCGCATTGCGATCAGAGTTCCAGCGGCAGCCGGTCCCCGGCGGCGTATTGGCGCAGGCCGCCCTTGGGCACCATCAGCGTCGCCGCGTACTTCCAGTTCAGCCCGCCGCCCAGGCAGCCGCGCAGCCGGGCCAGCGACTTGTAGTAGTCCGCGTACGGCCAGCCGGTGCCGCCGTTCCACAGGGCGAAGCTGGAGAGGGCATCGCAGTACTGCTCGAAGATGGGCTCGGGAATCTCCACGTAGATGTCCGGCTCGTAGTCCTCCATGTCCTCCCAGTTCTCCGAGAAGTAGACGCGGCGGGTCCAGTGGGCCGGCTTCGCCCGCTCGATCCGCTTCAGCGCCGCGAAGAAGTGGGCGTCCATGGCGATCTTGTGGGCATGCCGATGGTCGCGGTGGATGGAATGCTCCGGGTGCGTGATGATCACGTCAGGCTTGATGTCGCGGATGATGTCGCAGACCTCGAGGGAGATCTCGTCGTTGTACGGCAACTCGGCGTCCTTGTAGTTCAGGACGATCGACTCCGCGCCCAGCTTGCGGGCACACTCGGCGGCCTCCCGCCGCTTCTGCTCGGCGTACTCCTCGGCCGAGAGGGTGGGGTGGCCCTTCTCGCCCGGGGTGAGGCTCAGGATGAACGCCTTGTGCCCCGCGGCGGTGTACTTGGCGATGATCATCCCGGCGGAGAGTTCCTGGTCAGCCGCATGCGCACCGATGGTGAGGATTCGCATCTCCCTGGTACCCGTCATGACCGATTCCTCCTTGTCTTCGCAATCCGTGACAAGATCGGAGCCGTGTCGCGGTTCCGTTGCTTGCGCGTCAGTCGCTGTGCCCCGGCAGCGCCACGGGCAGACGGCCCGGCGCCGCCGCCTGTCCCAGCAGGCAGCGCAGCGCCGCCTCCGCCGCGAGGGGCCGCTCCTCGTACATCACCACGGCCCCCGCCATCCCGGGCACGGCCAGCAGATCATACGGCCCCCGCTGCGGCACGAGGACCACGCGGTGGCCCGCCGCCTGCAGGGCCCGCACCAGGGCCACCTGGCCGGGGAAGCGCGGCGCCAGGAACGTGGCCACCACCACCGGGTCGGCCCCGGCTGCCGCCGCCACCAGCCGCTCCACCTCGTCGGGGTCCGGGTCCCGCCGCACACCCACGGCCCGCAGAGCCGGGGCGAGCCGTGCCGCCGCCTGCAGCACCGGCGAGCCGGCTGGCTCCCTTTCCTCCACCTCCACCACGGGGGCGGGGTCGACGGCGAGGAGCAGGGCCCGCTCCGGCCGGAGGGGCACCAGGGACCCGAGATCGCCCACGGCGGTCACCGCGGCTGCGGCGGCCTCGGCAGCCAGCGCCTGATGCGCCGGGGCGCCGACGTCGGCCAGGTCGGCCGTCTGCCAGCGTTGCGCCACCCGCTCCCGGGCGGCCCGCACCCGGCGCAGCGCCTCCTCCACCCGCCATGCGGGGATGCGGCCACTCGCAATGGCGGCCCGCACCGCCGCGATCGCCTCCCGCTGGAGGCGCTCAGTGTGGGAGATCAGCACCAGGTCGGCGCCGGCGGCGATGGCCTGCACCGCCCCCTCCGCGGTCCCCGCGTGGTCGGCGATGGCCTTCATCTCCATGCAGTCGGTGATCACCAGCCCGTCGAAGCCCAGTTGCTCCCGCAGGAGGCCCGTCAGCACCGCGGGCGAGAGGGTGGCCGGCCGGTCGGGGTCCGGTTCCACCGCGGGAAAGACGACGTGGGCCGTCATGATGGCGTCCACCCCCGCCGCGATCGCCCGGCGGAACGGCACCAGTTCCACCGCCTCCAGCCGGTCCATGCCGTGGGGCACCCGGGGCAGGGCAAGGTGCGAGTCCACGTCGGTGTCCCCGTGGCCCGGGAAGTGCTTCGCAGTGGCCAGCACTCCCTCATCGTGGTGGCCGCGGATGTAGGCGGCCCCGTGCTCGGCCACCCGGGCGGGGTCAGATCCGAAGGAGCGCACGCCGATGACCGGATTGGCAGGGTTGACGTTCACGTCGAGCACCGGGGCCAGGTTCATGTTGATGCCCATCGCCCGGAGCTCCCGGGCGATGCCGGCACCCACCCGTCGGGTGAGGTCCGGTGAGCCGGCGGCACCCAGGCTCATGGCGCCGGGCCAGGGGGTGACGGCCAGCCGGAGAACGATGCCCCCCTCCTGGTCGACGGCGATGAGGAGCGGGAGATCGGGACTGCAGGACTGGATGCGCGCCGTGAGGCGGCGGGCCTGGTCCGCCGAGACCAGGTTGCGTGCGAAGAGGATGACCCCGCCCACGCCCTCCGTGCGGATGAGGGCCTCGGGCACGTCGCCGGGGTCGGTGCCGCGGAAACCGATCATGAAGAGTTCCCCTGCGCGCTCAGCCAGAGACATGGCCGTCACTCCCCTCATACTCTGCTGAATGTATACTGGAGGACTAACAAACATTTGTTCTAACTCATTAGAGGATGCGTATAGTGGTATATACAATCCCTCTTTTGGATAGGAGGAATTCTCCCCCGCTGGAGGGAACTCCTTTTTTGTCCCTTCCATTCGGACGACGGTGAAAAAGGTGTGACGCGTCTGTGCAGAAGTTGCTAATTTCGCTTGTGACCATTTTGTTTGCTATTGTTTGCATGTTCCTGGTAATCCAGAACATGCCCGGCGATCCGGTGGAGACACTGGCCGCTGAGATCGCACAAACCCAAAATCTGGAGATGGACCTGGCTTACGCCAGGGCCAAGAGCATGTTGAACTACGACCCTGACATCCCCGTCCTGCAACGTCTGGCAAACTACCTGGCCGGCGTGCTGCGCGGAAACCTGGGTGAGTCACTCAGCTATCACAAACCCGTCACCAGCCTGATGCTGGGCGCACTGCCCTGGACCCTGCTGGTGCTGACGATATCGCTGTTTCTCTCCTTTGCCATGGGGGTCATCGTGGGCCTCTTCATCGCCTGGAAGCGGAAGCGGTGGCTGAACGCTCTGCTGAACGTGTGGCAGTCGATCTTCGGTTCGATTCCCAATTACATCGTGGCCTACTTGTTGGTCTTCCTCTTCGCCGTCAACCTGGGCTGGCTTCCTTCCCGCGGCCCGTACAGCGCCGAGGTAACTCCCGGGTTCAACGGCGCCTTCATCGGTGACGTGCTGCAGCACGCCATCCTGCCGGTTCTGTCATACTTCCTCACGACGGTAGGCGGCTGGACCGTCAGCATGCGCGCCAACGCGATCGGTGTGCTGAGCGAGGATTACGTCACCTACGCCACCGCCCGCGGGCTCCCTCAGAAGCGAATCCTCCTCCAGTATGTCGGTCGCAACTCCATCCTGCCGATGATCACCTCGCTGGCCATCTCCTTTGGCTTCATGTTCGGCGGATCTCCGCTGATCGAGAACCTGTTCGTGTACCCAGGCGTTGGCTATTACCTGAACGTGGCCATCTCGCGCCGGGACTACCCCCTGATGCAGGGGATGTACTTCATGATGATCGTCGTGGTGGTGCTCTGCGGGTTGCTGGCCGAGTGGCTCTACACAGTGCTGAACCCACGCCTGAGGGAGAGGTGAGCGCAAATGAACGGCCGCAAGAAGAATGGGGTCAACCAGGACCGGTTCGGCGGCGTCAGGGCGTTCTTCCGCACCATCTGGCGCAACCCGATGTCCCGTGCAGGCTTCCTCATTCTGCTGGTCTTCCTGCTCATGGCCATCTTCGGGCCCATGTTCATTCCCGAACTCAAGTCCGACTACGTCAACCGGCTGCAGCCGCCCTCGTGGAAGCACCCGCTGGGCACGGATCTGGCCGGCAAGGACACCCTGCTCCAGCTGATCCTGGGCTCCCGGAACGTGTTGCTGGTGGCAGCCTATGCCGGTCTGTTCACGGTGCTGATCGCCACCGGTATCGGTGTCATCTCCGGCCTGCAGGGCGGCGTGGTGGACCAGGTGCTGATGCTCCTCACCAACGTCGTGCTCACAATGCCCAGTTTCCCGGTCACCATGATCCTGTCCATGATCATCCGCATCACCGATCCGCTCCTCTTCGGCGTGGTGCTCAGCCTCTGGTCCTGGGCCGGCCTGGCCAAAGCCATCCGCTCTCAGGTGCTAAGCCTCAAACACCGGGAGTTCATTGAGGCCAGCCGCCTGCTGGGCATCAGCAAGTTGAACATCATCCGCTACGATGTGCTGCCCAATCTGGTTTCCTACGTCGCCGTTAACTTCATCTCCATCATGAAGAGCGCCATTACCTCCAGCGTCGGCCTGATGCTCCTGGGCCTGGTTCCGTTCCAGGGGAATCACTGGGGTGTCATGATCCAGGTGGCCATCTCGCAGACCGGTGCGCTGATGGGCTCCGCCACCGTTGTGTACTTCCTGGCACCGGTGGTCTGCCTCATGCTGTTCCAGCTGGGTTGCTACTGCTTTGCCAACGGACTGGACGAGGCGCTCAACCCCCGGCTGCGGGCCTAGAGGAGGGTGAGTCATGACACAACCGATTCTCGAGGTGAAAAACCTCACGGTGGAGTTCACGGTGCACGGGCGCACGATCCGGGCCTGTGATAACGTCAGCCTTACGATCAACCGGGGCGAGATCGTCGGCATCATCGGCGAAAGCGGCTCTGGAAAGTCCACCCTGGTCTTCGGCATCTTGAACCTCATTCAGGCGCCGGGCAAGATCACCTCCGGTGAAGTCATCTACTACCCGAAAGACGGCAATCCGGTTGACCTGCGGAAGCTGACCCCCCAGGACTTCGCCCGTTACCGCTGGACCTACCTGACCACAGTCTTCCAGGCTGCACAGAACGTCCTGAACCCGACGCTGCGGGTCAAGGAGCATTTCCTGGAGACCGCGTGGGCCCACAATCCCAACATGCCCGAGGAAGAGATCCTCGCCAAGGCCCGGGATCTGCTCAGCCATGTGCGGCTCGAGGAGCGGGTGCTGGATTGTTATCCGCACCAGCTCTCCGGCGGCATGAAGCAGCGCACGATCATTGCTCTGAGCCTGATCCTCGATCCCGACATCATCTTCCTGGATGAGCCTACCACCGCGCTGGACGTGATCACCCAGTGGTACATCCTCGAGATCCTGAGGCGGATCCAGAAGGAATACGGTCTGACGATGGTCTTCTGCACCCACGACGTTTCCATCATCGGCTCCATCGTCGACCGGCTGGGCGTGATGTACGCCGGCCAGCTGGTGGAATTCGGCCCCGTGCTCACCATGTTCAAGCAGCCCACGCACCCCTACACCGCCGGCCTGATGAGCGCCATCCCTTCCCTGCGGGATGACGTGACCAAGCGCAAGGCCATTCCGGGCCATCCGCCCGACCTGGCCAACCTGCCGGATTCCTGCCGGTTCGCCCCGCGCTGCTTCGCCTGTGCGAAAGGCATCTGCGACGGCGACCGCAAAAAAACCGAGCAGCTCTACCCCAGCCATCCGGGACAGTACACCCGCTGCTATAGTTGGGAGAAGGTGTTTCAACCGTGAGCCTGGTATCACTGGAGAACGTCAGTGTCTATTTCAGGAGTGAGCGGAACCCCCGGGAGCAGGTCGGGGCCCTGGTAGGGGTGAACCTCTCCATCGAACCGGGTGAGATTATCGCCGTGGTCGGCGAGAGCGGCTGCGGGAAGACCACCCTCGGCAAGGTGATCACGGACATCTACCAGCCCACTGAGGGCCGGGTGCTCTACAAGGGCAAGGAGCTCCGTAAGCTGACCAAGCAGGAGTACAAGGAGTACCGGCTGGGCGTGCAGATGATCCATCAGGACTCCTACGCCGCACTCAACCCCAACCGCACGATCTTCCAGTCCCTCTCCCTGCCACTTCTGCAGCACAGGCTGGCGCACAACCAGCACGACGCGTGGGATCAGCTGAGCGAGCTCTTCGTCGAGATCGGCCTCACGCCGCCGGCGCAGTTCCTGCAGAAGTACCCGCACCAGCTCTCCGGCGGACAGCGGCAGCGCATCCTGCTGGCACGGGCCCTCTCGGTCAAGCCCACCCTCATCGTGGCCGATGAGCCCGTGTCCATGGTCGACGTCTCCCTGCGCATCTCGCTCCTGGACCTGATGGCCCGGGCGAACCAGAAGCTGGGCGTCTCCTTCGTCTACATCACCCACGACCTGGGCACCGCACGCTACATCGCGCATCATGGCCGGATCGTCGTGATGTACCTGGGCCGAATGGTCGAGATCAACCAGATTCAGGCGGCGCTGGATCACCCCGCACATCCCTACTTCCACGCCCTGATCTCGGCGGTGCCGGAGGCCGATCCGACCCTGCGGGGAGAGCGCCTCACCCAGCTCCCCCTCCGCTCCTTCGACATGCCCAGCGTCACCAACGCACCGCCCGGCTGCAAGTTCCATCCCCGCTGCCCGTACGCGCAGGAGATCTGCGAGCGGGAGGAGCCCAAGCTCCGGGAGTTTGAAGGAGGCCTGGTGGCATGCCATCTGGCGGAGAGCATCAGGGCCGGGATGAATGGCCGGTTCAGCACCTCCTCCAATTCCTGAGGTTTATCGCCACGGTCGCGCTGACGATCCTGATCATCGCCGTGCTGGGGCTGGCACTGGGCCCCAAGGATGCCGGTACCGTGACGCTCTACGCGCTGGTGATCGGGCTGAACGCCCTGATTGCGCTGCTCTACTGGCCGGTGGTCAGGTTCGTGCAGCGACGCGGCCGGTAAGCAAGGGAGCCGGTATAACATGATCCGAACGATGGAGGCGGCCGACCTGCCGGCTGTGCACACCCTTTGGAACCGTACGACGCTGAGCCGGGAGGTTCTGTATAAACCGCTCGCCTGCGAACGCTTCCAGGCGCTCTTCGTCAGCGCCGGCGATCACGAGGTCAAGTGCAACGTGGTAGCGGAGCAGGACGGGCAGATCCTCGGTTTCGGCAGCGCCTACCACAACACGGGAACGGACCGCGGTTACATCACCTTCATCCTGGTGGACCCGGCTCACCGGCGGCGCGGGGTAGGCACCGCACTCCTCCGTGCGCTGGAGCACAGGTTGCGGGCCTTCCCGACCATCGTCAGGATTGACCTGAACTTCTTCAACCCGATCAACCTGGAATGGTTCATCCCCGGCACCCCCGGGCATGACCACCCCAACGCGCCCGGCGTGGACGTGTCGTCACCGGCCTTCCCCTTCTTCACGGCCCGCGGCTACGCCGACACCAGCCGCCAGTACTCCTACTACCGCCTCCTGGCGGACTTCCAGTTCCAGCCCAAGATCGCCGAACGGGCAGCTGCTCTGGCCGCGCAGGGGATCAGCATCACGTATTACGATCCCGCCAGGCATTACGGCCTGAGCGAACTCTTCGACGACCTGGGCAACGAGGACTGGCGGGACAAGGTAATGACCAACGTGAACGGCCCCCGCCCGTATCCCCTGCTGATCGTGGAGCAGGGGGGGCGCGTGGGCGGCTTCGCCGGCCCGCTGTACGTGCAGGAGAGCGGCCGCGGCTACTTCGCCGGTATCGGCGTGCACAGCGAGCTCCGCGGCGTCGGGGCCGGTTCCGTGCTCTTCTCCGCCCTCTGCCAGGGGCTCAGGGACATCGGGGCCACCTTTATGTCGCTCTTCACCGGCCGCGAGAACGTGGCCCGCAAGATCTACGAGTCCGCCGGGTTCCAGGTTGTGCACGAGTGGGCTTGTATGCGCAAGGCGATGCAGTGAACCGCAGGGTCCTGCTCCCCGATCCGCGCTGTTCAGGATCCACAACACGTTCGGCATCAAGACTGCGGCCTCACACCGCGTCTTGAGATAAAACACACTGTGGAGGCGAAGAGAATGAAGAGGCTTGCAGCTGCGCTTCTGGCCGTAAGCATGGTGCTGGTTACCGCCTGCAGCAGTGGCTCCGGCGCCAACTCTTCGGGCCAGACACAGTCGGAGTCTCAAGGCACGACCGGGATTCAGGAGACCGGATCCACGTCTTCCACCAAGCCGACGACCCTGAAGCTCACCGGCGAAAAGGACACCAGCAAGACCCTCACCACCTTCGTCACCTTCGAGCCGCCGCCTGGGTTCCACGGCAACCCGTACGCTGAGACGGCCGGACCCAACTGGTCGCTGCAGCCGCTGCTCTACGAACCGCTGTGTAACTACTCGCCGCTGCCCGAGCGGGAATACCGTCCGGCCGCACTGGAGAGTTACGAGGTCGACGGCAAGACGCTCACCATGAAGCTCCGCAGCGACCTCAAGTGGAGCGACGGCAGCCCCGTGACGGTGGACGACCTCATGACGATGCTCTATCTGGAGGCCGGCCGGAGCACGCTGTGGCAGGTCATGGAGTCAGCCGAGAAGGTTGACGACAGCACCGTCCGCGTGCAGTTCATCAATGAGAGCCCGCTGAACCTGAACCTGCTGCTCCCGAACTTCATCATGGCCCCGACCAAGATCTACGGCCAGTGGGCCGATGAACTGAAGGCCTACGTCGAGAAGTACCGTGTCTGGGATGAGGCCAACAACCGGTACAAGTTCGACACCGCAGGCGACGACGTGCTCGCCAACATCACCGCCGAGATCAACAACTACAAGCCCGACGCAATCAACGCGGCTCTCTACTCCGGGCCTTACGTCCTCAAGGGCATGACCAGCGCCGAGGCAATCTTCGAGAAGAACCCCTACTATTACATGGACATCGACATCCAGAAGGTCAGGGCGGTTCGTACCCAGAACTCCGAGGCCTTCGCCGCTGCGGTGCAGGAACAGACCTTCACGGTGGAGAACGGCGGCATGAGCCCCGAGCTGACCGCTCAGGTCGAGAAGAAGTTCGAGGCCACCCTGCGGACCATCTACACCCCGCAGTTGTCGCAGATCGGTTACTTGTTCAACGTTCAGAAGTACCCGTTCAACATCCCGGAGGTCCGCAAGGCCTTTGCCTACATGATGGACCGCGACACGCTGCTCAAGCTGGCTGAGCCCGGCAGCTTCAACAGCGACGTGCATGGCAGCGGCCTGCTGCCCTCCCTGATCCCGACCTACACCAACGAGGGCTTCATGGACACCCTGCCTGACTACTCCTACAACCCGACCAAGGCCGAGGAGCTCCTGACCTCGATCGGTTGGAAGAAGGTCAACGGCAAGTGGGCCAACGAGAAGGGCGAACCCGTCAAGATCGAGATCGTGACCGTCGGTACGTGGCCTTCGCTGATGTACCCGTCCGAGGCCCTCTCCACGATGCTGCAGGAGGCCGGCTGGGAAGTCGAGTTCAAGCCGATGGAGTCCGCCAACGTGCTGGACTACATGTCCAAGGGCGAGCATCAGGTGGCCTGCTACTTCGTGCCCGGCATGTCTACGTACGCGCATCCGTGGGAGGTCTATCAGCAGACGTACCTGGGCGCCTACGCGACCCGCATGAACTTCCCGGCCCTGAAGGCTGGTGAGGACCGGGTCATCACCGCCCCGAGCACCGGCAAGCAGTACAACGTCACCCAGATCCTCGCCAAGCTTTATCAGTCCACCGACGAGAAGGAGATCAAGGAGCTGACGCAGGAACTGGCGACGGTCACCAGCGACTACCTGCCGTTCATCGGCCTGATCGAGAAGACCGCGCCGCTCCGGATCTACGACACCAAGCTCAGCGTCGCCGATGGCGAGATCGGCCAGTCGCAGATCAGCTTCTACTGGTACGGCAACCTGAACAACATGCTCATGAAGCAACTCCGTGCGGGTGAACTCTACTTCGTCAAGTAGGGGCACAGACCGGAGCAGCAGAACGCACAAGTCACCGTCGACCCAACGTGCGGTGGCGCCGGGGGCTGCGACTACAGCCCCCGGTCGCGCATTCCGCCCTTGACACCGGGCCCGCGGCCGACAGGCGTCCCGCCGGGTCGCACCAGCAGGAGGAATCGACACCGTGGAGACTTCGCGGATCCTTGTTGGAATCGATGGCGGAGGAACCAGAACCCGGTGCCTGGTAGCGACCACAGACGGTCGCGTGATCGCAGAAGGAGGAGCCGGGCCCGCCAACCCGCTGGTCGTCGGCCTCGACCGGGCCGTGGAGAACATCGGCCAGGCGGTCCGCCAGGCGCTGGAGGCATCCGGCCATACCTCCGCCGCGGTGGGGGCGGTATGCGCCGGCCTGGCGGGCGCCGGGCAGCCGGAGACCCAGGCCCGGGTGGCCGCCGCGCTTCCCGGGGCCCTCTCCCTCTCCCCCGGCACACCGGTGCAGGTGGTGAGCGACGCCCGGGTCGCCCTGGCCGGTGCGCTGCAGGGCCGCCCCGGGGCGATCCTGATCGCGGGCACGGGTTCCATCGCCTACGGCCTCGACGACTCGGGCCGCCTGCTGCGGGCCGGGGGCTGGGGCTGGATCCTCGGCGACGAGGGCAGCGGCTTCACCATCGGCCGGCAGGCCCTGGCGGCCGCCTTCGCCGCCAAGGACGGCACGGGGCCGGCCACGCGCCTCGGCGACCGCATCTGCGCGGCCTGGAACCTGCAGGACCTCACGCAGGCAGTCCCGCGGATCTACGCTGACCCGTCCGCCGCCCGCACGGCCATCGCCGGGCTGGTGCCCGAAGTGGTGCAGGCGGCGGAGGAG
Organism: Symbiobacterium sp.; assembly: GCF_040797425.1. NCBI lineage: Bacteria > Bacillati > Bacillota > Clostridia > Eubacteriales > Symbiobacteriaceae > Symbiobacterium > Symbiobacterium sp. The sequence goes on from NZ_JBFNEH010000047.1 coordinate 21,566, forward strand.
GGCGATGCGGTCGCCGCCGAGATCCTGGCCCGGGCCGGAGGGGACCTGGCGAACCTGGCCGCGGCGCTCCTGCGCCGGATGCAGTTGCGGGAGCCGCTGGTGGCCACCACCGGCGGGGTGCTGGAGGGCGTGGCGGCGGTGCGGTCGGAGTTGGTGCGCCGCCTGGCCGAGCTGGTGCCGGAGGCGCGGGTGGTGGAGAGCGCCGCCAGCCCCGCCGCCGGTGCCGTACTGATGGCGCGGCAGATGGCGGGGTAGGGCGGCCCCCCGTCCGCCGAAATCGCATCAAATCGGAACGCCACCCCGGGATTCTCCCATCCGTGGGTGGCGTTCCGACTACTCCAGGTTCCCGAGGACAGCCGTCCAGAACTGGCCGCCATCGGCGGTGCGCAGGATAGCCCCCTGGGTGCGCTGGCTGTCGCTGACCACCAGCCAGCCCGTCTTCGGATCGACAAAGGAAAGGCCCGCTGTCGGCTTGGCCGGGCCGCCCACGGGGATCTTGTCACTCACGACAGGCGGTGCTCCCCCCATGGTTACCCGTGCTACCTCCAGGTGGCCGCCAGCCGGTGAATACACCGCCACCCAGGCAGTCTCGGCCCACGCACCAAGGGCAACCGGGTACCCACCGGGGCCGTGCGGAGCCTCCGGCGCGGGCTCCGCAAACGGCCACGGCCAGCGACCGATCAGCCGGGGAGTCCAGGTGCGGCCCGCATCCGTTGTGCTGTAGAGCAGATAGGTCTCCTGGGAACCGGCTCCCTGGCCGAGGCAGAACAGAACCCAGCCGCTGCTCTCTGATGTGAAGCGCACAAAGGTGTGGCCCAACCACTTGTCGGGTTCCGGAAGCGTGAGCTGCGCGCTCCATGTTGTTCCGCCATCGCGGGTGTGCCAGATCTGCCCCTCGCCAGCTGCCCAGCCTTCTTCCGCACTGACGAAGTCCAGGTCGGAGAACGGGAGGGGCGAGCCGGTCCTGTCCCAGGTCTTGCCGCCGTCCCGGCTGACGAGAAGGCCGCTTCCGTCGGTTGCGACCACATGAGCAGGACCTACAAAATCAACGGCCCGCAGCGCCGCTCCTGGAGTCTCTGCCGCGCTCCAGTCCTCTCCGCCGTTTTCCGTACGGAGAAGGGCCGCTGATCCTGTGAGCGCCCAGCCGTTCTGGGGATCCAGAAAACCCAGCCGGATGACCGGCTCCTGACTGGGGAACTGGAGAGTCCAGTTCTGGCCACCGTCTTGGGTATGCCAGATCCCGTCTGCAGCCCCTACCCAGCCGTGGCTCTCGTTCAGGAAGGCCACCGCAGTGGGGACCGCCGGAGCCGATGCGTTCCGGTCCTCGTTCTGTTCCCCAGAGCCGCCATCGGTTGCTCCACTGCATCCCATGATCATGAACATCAACATCACGGTAAGCAGCACTCTTGCGGTTCTCACCAAAGCAACCCCCTCACTTACCGCTCTTTCACGTAAGATTAACGCTTATCGTGACGAAAACGTTACGGTCAGCAGACCTTCGTCCAACGGCCACCACAAGTCGCCAGAAGGGGCCTTGGGAAACCTTCCGCACCCCCCCGCAAGGCGACGGTTCCACCCGAACACTCTCGCCTTGACGCGCAAGGCGGTCTCGCCATCGTGGCCAGACCGCCTTTGCTGACTGCCATGAACACCTACGCCTCAGCCGGATCGTCCGGGACTGAGCCCACCTTCCGCTCCAGCGTGACCACGAGCTTCGTGAAACCGCCGAATCCCTCCACGACGTACTGGAACCTGCAGCGCCAACCTTCCCGGGCGTAGCGGTTCAACGCACCTTCGAGCTGCTCGGCCGCGCTCAGCATGAGAACCTTATACTCGTACATGCGCCCTCACTCCCTTCCCTGTTTCGCCAAATAGATGGCACCACGCTCTCCGCGGGTTCGGGTCCACGGCGCCACCGCCCCACCGGCTCCGGGCCCCTGGCCACCGCCCCCCCAGCGTGAACACCCGGCAGATCACACACGTCATTGTCCAAAAGGAGTGCGCAGGGAGAGGTGGGCATGGAAGTCCGCGGCTTCCGGGAGCTTCAGTACGAGGTGTATCGCCTCTACGGGGAAGGTGCGTACCGGGAGGCCCTGGCCCTGATTGACAGGGAGGCCGCCCGTTTCGCCCATCGTGCCAGCGACATCTACTACTGGCGGGCCTGTCTGGCCTGCCGGGCGGAAGGAGCGGACGCGGGGCTCCGGTGGCTGCAGGAAGCCGCCGAACGGGGCCTGTGGTACCATGAGCGCATCCTGCGGGATCCGGACCTGGCGCCGCTGAGAGACGATCCCCGCCTGAAACCGTTACTGGCGGTGTTCGAGGAGCGTCGGGCTGCCGCCCAGGCCACCGCCAGACCGGTGCTGTACACCTACTCGCCCGAAGGCGAACCGAAGGGACTGCTCCTGGCTCTGCACGGGAACGCCAGCAACTTCGAGGACTCGGAGGAGCGCGGGCAGTGGCTGCCGGCACTGGCGGCCGGCTGGCGGGTCGCGCTGGCTCAGTCCTCGCAGGTGTGGGCGCCCGGACAGTACTTCTGGAGCGGCCGCGACCAGGGCCTGGCCGAGGTGTCTGCCCATCTTCGCGCGCTGAACCCCCCTGAGGCCACGGTGGTGGCGGGCTTCTCGATGGGCGGGGCGCTGGCGGTTTATGCCGCGCTGTGCGGCTCCCTCCCCGTGAGCCGGTTCCTGGCGGTGGCCCCGGCCATCCGGGTGGAGTCGGTGCTGCCCCTGCTGGAAACCTGCCGCCGCGACGTGCAGGGCTACGTGGTCGTGGGAGATCAGGATTTTGGATACCCGGCGGCCTGCCGGTTCGCCGAGGCCATGCAGCAGGCCGGGCTGCCATGTGAACTGGAGGTGCGCAGCGGCCTCGCTCACGACTTCCCGATGGATTTCAGTGCAGGCCTGACGCAGCGGCTGGAAGCGCTGTGCAGGGCAGGCTCCTGAAGCGCCTGGAGGCAGCGGTGACCTGACGATGGTTGCGATCGGTCCCGGCCCCCGTGTCGGGAGCGGAAAGGCGGATCGGCACGACGAAATGAGCCACACCCAACGCAGGGCGTGGCTCATTCTACTACCGTTGCGAGATGGTGTCCGACCAGGGCGGGGCCCCGGGGCTGCAGGGCAGCCTACGCTTCCTCCAGGAACTTGAACTGCGCCTGAATCAGCCCGTAATAGACCCCGCGGCGGGCCATGAGCGAGTCGTGCGTGCCCATCTCCACGATCTTCCCGTGGTCCAGCACCACGATCTTGTCCGCGTTCCGAATCGTGGAGAGCCGGTGGGCGATCACGAAGGAGGTGCGGCCCTTGAGCAGCCGCGCCAGGGCCTCCTGGATGAGCAGTTCCGTCTGCGTGTCGATCGAGGCTGTAGCCTCGTCCAGCACGAGGATCCGCGGATCGGCAAGCAGGGCACGGGCGAACGAGATGAGTTGCCGCTCGCCCATCGAGAGCCGGGAGCCCCGTTCCCGCACCTCCGTGTCGTAGCCCTGGGGCAGCCGCATGATGAAGTCGTGCGCCCGCACCGCCTTGGCTGCGGCGATGACCTCCTCGTCCGTGGCGTCGAGCCGGCCGAAGCGGATGTTGTCCATGATGGTGCCGCTGAAGATGAACGTCTCCTGCAGCACCACGGCGATCTGCCGGCGCAGCGATTCCAGCGTCACGTCCCGCACGTCGATGCCGTCGATGCGCACCGCACCCTCGTTCACGTCGTAGAACCGCGAGAGCAGGTTGATGATCGACGTCTTGCCCGCACCCGTGTGGCCCACCAGGGCCACCGTCTCACCCGGCTCTACGGTGAGCGACACCCCGTCCAGGGCCGTGCGCCCCTCCTCGTAGGCGAAGACGACGTTGTCCAGCTCCACCCGGCCCCGGATCGGGGGCAGCGGCCGCGCATCCGGCTTCTGCGGCACAGTGGGCTTCGTGTCGAGGTACTCGAAGATACGTTCGCTGGAGGCCATCGCCACCAGGATGTTGCCGTACATCTGCGTCAGTCGGTTGATCGGCTCCCAGAACTGGCCCACGTAAGTGGCGAAGGCCACCAGCACGCCCACCGTAATGTCGCCGCTGCGCAGCACCCGCGTGCCGTACCAGTAGACGGCGGCGGTGGCCAGGGCAGACATCAGCTCCACGATGGGCATGAACCAGGCGTTCTGCCGCTGCACCCTGAGCCAGGTGTGGCGGAAGTCGACGTTCATGTCAGCGAAGAAGTCCTTGTTAGGCTCCTCCTGACAGAAGGTCTGGGTGACCCGCACGCCCTGGATCGCCTCCGCCAGGTGAGCGGTCATCCGGGAGCGCTTGATGCGCACCAGCTGCCAGCCGTGCCGCACCCGGGTGCGCAGGCGGGCGGTGACGAAGAGCATCAGCGGGAGGAAGGTGAAGACCACCAGCGAGAGCTTGAGGTGCATCGACATCATGATGGCGATGATGCCCACCAGGGTGAGCAGGTCCTGCAGCACGTTGATGAGGCCGTTGGTGAACAGGTCCTGGAGCGAGTCGACGTCGTTGGTGATGCGCACCAGGATCGAACCGGCCGGCCGGGTGTCGAAGAAGCGCATCGAGAGCGACTGCACGTGGGTGAAGATGCGCGTGCGCAGGTCGTAGAGCGCCTTCTGGCCCACCCAGTTGGTGAGGCGGATCCGCTCGTGGTTGGCGATCCAGTTGACGACGTGGACCGCCAGCATCAGGCCCACGAGGATCGCCAGCCGCTGCGGACGGTCGAAGGGCTCGAGCCACTGAGTCCAGCGGGTGAACTGGACCTCCGCCTCCAGGGCCGCGTCGATGGTCTGCGCCGTGAGCCAGGGTACGGCCAGGCGCGTCAGCGTCGCCGCCAGCACCGCCAGGCCCGCCAGGAGCACCTGGCGGGTGTAGGGTACGACGAACGCCGCCAGCCGCTTGAACTGCACCCAGTCGAATGGCTTCTCGAAAATCCGTTCCTCTTTGTAGTAGAAGCGATCCGCGTTCGCGCTCAGCACCGGCTGCCTGCGGTTGTGCAGCTCACGGGCGGTGCGGTACTCCCCTGCCCCCATCAGCAGCACCCCCCGTTTCCATGCGCCCGCCGGGCCCGCTGCTCCTCGTAGTCCCGGAACTGGATGTCGTAGATGGCCCGGTAGATGCCGCCCCGGGCCAGAAGCTCCTCGTGGGTGCCCCGCTCTACCACGCAGCCCTGGTCCAGCACCAGGATCTCGTCGGCGTGCTTCAGCGAGGAGATGCGGTGGGCGATGATGAAGGTCGTGCGTCCCTTCATGGCGTTCCGCAGCGCCACCTGGATCTCGTGCTCGGTCTCCATGTCCACCGACGCCGTGGCGTCATCGAGGATCAGGATGCGCGGGTTGTTGAGAATCGCCCGGGCGATAGCGATGCGCTGTTTCTGGCCGCCGGAGAGGCCCATGCCCCGCTCGCCCACGATGGTGTCGTAGCCGTTGGGCGTCTCCATGATGAAGTCGTGAGCCTGCGCCAGCTTGGCCGCTGCCACGATTTCCTCCATCGTGGCCGTGCGCCGGCCGTACGCGATATTCTCCTTGATGGACGCCGACCAGAGGAAGGTCTCCTGGAGCACGATGCCGATCTGGCGCCGGAGATCCGCCAGGTCCAGGTCGCGCACGTCCACCCCGTCCACGGTCACCCGGCCCTCGGTCACGTCGTAGAAGCGGGGGATGAGCGACACCAGCGTCGACTTGCCAGAGCCGGTCGCACCGATGAGCCCGATCACGCTTCCCGGCGGCGCATCCAGGTTGATGTCCACGAGGGCGGGATGGTCGGTGACTTCCCGGGTGTCGGGACGAGGCGACTGGTACCGGAAGGTGACGTGCTCGAACCGCACGTGACCCTTCATTTCGGGCAGCCGGACCGCGGCCCGCGGTGACTGCACGGCCACCGGGTGGTCCAGCACCTCCAGCAGCCGCTCGCCTGCAGCGACAGCCTGGGTCAGCTCGTTGATGCGGTAGCCGACCTCCCGCATGGGCCAGATCCAGTACCAGATGAGGCTGTTAAAGGCCACCAGCTCGCCCAGCGTGAGCTCGCCCCGCAGAACCAGCAGGCCACCGTAGGCGAGAATCAGCGTGAGGGCTAAGTTGGAGAGCATCTCAATGGCGGGGAAGTAGCGCGCCCACAGGCCGGCGGTGAAGAGGTTGGCCTTCAGATACTCCTCGTTGTGGGCGGAGAACTTCTGCACCTCGAAGCTCTCCCGTGCGAATGCCTTGACGGTGCGGATGCCGTACAGGTTCTCCTGGGTCGCCGTGGAGAGCGCCGCCAGGGCCTCCCGCACCCGCGTGAAGGCCGGGTGCACCTGGCGTTCGAACCGCAGCACCACCACCAGCAGGAGGGGCATCGACGCCAGGGTGACCAGCGTCAGCTTCACGTTCATGGCCAGCATGACGACCAGCGAGAAGATCGTCATGAAGAAGACGTCCATCAGGTGGACGAAGCCAAAGGAGAGGAACATCCGGAAGGCCTCGACGTCGGCGGTGACCCGCGACATCAGGTCGCCGGTGTGGGCGTTGTCGTAAAACGTGAAGTGGAGGTACTGCAGCTTGTCGTACAGGGCGTTGCGCAGATCGAGCGTCGCGTTCTGGCCGAAGACATGGCCCAGGTACTGGCGGCTGTAGTTGAGCACGCCGCGCACCAGGGCCACGGCCACCACCCCGAAGACCCAGTACGGCAGCTCATCGAATCGCTGCTCCTTGATCACCCGGTCGATGAGCTGTTGGAGCAGCCACGGGCGGATCAGGCCCACGGCGGTGAGTGCAGCCATGGCCAGCACCGAGCCGATCCCCCACAGGGCGTACGGCATGTAGAAGCGCCGCATGCGAGCGAATACTTGCATGGTGTGCAACCAACTCCCTTTGCCAGGCGCCTGGTCGATCTTGTTTGAATTCGCCCTTCCATGGCACAATCCCTTCGCAAGTCGTATGGTGAATGGCATTTACCATATCAACGGAGACGGTAGCCGGAAGTGCGGTGCGACTTGCTCAAGCGAGAACCGGGCAGTATCATGGTCCTGATCGACAC